>NZ_JBQISV010000008.1:0-45382 GCF_056800975.1 Acutalibacter sp. | reverse complement strand
GGGGAAAGGGCCGAGCCTGTTGGCAAACGCCGTCCCTGGGTGCGGGCAGACGCTTGGGGCTCCCTCTGTTTTCAAACGGCTCCGGCCCGCCCTTCTCCCCCGGGTCAGTTTTTCAGGCTTTGCAGGGGCGCGGGAATTTTGCCCCCCCGGTGAATAAACGCCGCCGGGCTGGCGGTGTTGACAGGCATCACCGGCCCCTGGCCCAGCAGCCCCCCAAAGTCCAGCTCCTCCCCGGCCTGCTTGCCAATGGCGGGGATCACCCGCACGGCGGTGGTTTTGCTGTTCACCATGCCAATCGCCGCCTCGTCGGCAATAATGCCGGAAATGATCTCCGCCGTGGCGTCCCCGGGAATCACGATCATGTCCAGCCCCACCGAGCACACCGCGGTCATGGCCTCCAGCTTGGAGAGGGTCAGACAGCCGCTGCGGGCGGCGGCGATCATGCCCGCGTCCTCTGTCACAGGGATAAACGCCCCGGAGAGCCCCCCCACACTGGACGAGGCCATGACCCCGCCCTTTTTCACCGCGTCGTTCAGCAGGGCCAGGGCCGCTGTGGTGCCGTGGGCCCCGCACTGTTCCAGGCCCATGGCCTCCAAAATGTAGGCGACGCTGTCTCCAATCGCCGGGGTAGGGGCCAGGGACAGGTCTACAATGCCAAAGGGCACGCTCAGCCGCCGGGAGGCCTCCTGGGCCACCAGCTGGCCCATGCGGGTGATTTTGAAGGCCGTGCGCTTGACGAGCTCCGCAATCTCAGTCAGGCTCAGGCCCGCCCCGCTTTTTTTGATGGCCGCCCGCACCACGCCCGGGCCCGAGACCCCTACGTTGACAACGCAGTCCGGCTCGCCCGGACCGTGGAAGGCCCCGGCCATAAAGGGGTTGTCCTCCGGCGCGTTGCAGAACACCACCAGCTTGGCCGCGCCAATGCAATCCCGGTCCGCGGTGAGCTCTGCGGTCTGCCGGACGATTCTGCCCATTTTTTCCACAGCGTCCATGTTGATGCCCGCCTTCGTGCTGCCCACATTGACCGAGGAGCACACCAGCTCCGTCTGGCTCAGGGCCTCCGGGATGCTCTCAATCAGAGCGTAGTCCCCAGGGCCAAAGCCCTTTTGCACCAGAGCCGAGTAGCCGCCGATAAAGTTGACCCCCACCGTGTGGGCGGCCCGGTCCAGGGCCTTGGCAAAGCGAACAGGCGAAGCCCCCGGGCAGGCCCCTGCCACCAGGGCGATGGGCGTGACGGAAATGCGCTTGTTGATAATAGGGATGCCATACTGGCGGCTGATGTCCTCCCCGGTCCTCACCAGGTTTTCGGCATAGCGGCATATTTTGTCATAGACCCGGCCGGCCGCGGCGTCCGGGTCCGGCCCGGCGCAGTCCAGCAGGGAGACGCCCATGGTGATGGTGCGCACGTCCAGGTCCTCGTTGTCTATCATCTCAATGGTCTCTAATATTTCATTGGCGTTCAATTCTTGATTCCCCCTTGATAGGTTGTTTGTCCCAGGCCTTTTCCATCACGTCCCAGCAGAGCACGTCCCCGCTGGGCTGCTTTTCGGTGAGCATATCCGCCACCCGGTATCCCCGCTTCCAGTACAGCGCGGCGGCAGGCAGAGAGGCCTCCAGGCGGATTTTGCCAAATTCTTCCCCAATGGCCCTCTCCGCGAAGTCCAGCAAAGCCCGGCCATAGCCCCTGCCCTGGCGCGCCCGGGGCACATACAGCCGGGTGATTTCATCCTTATGGAGGGTGACGGTGCCCACAGCCTCGGAACCCGCCCACAGCAGATAGACCTCTCCGGCCTGGATGTCAGGCAGGATGGCCTCATCCCTATGCCAGTCCAGGAAGAAATCTACCACGCCTGCCGGGTAATAGCTGGGGTAGACCACCTGAATGGTGCGCCGGGTGATGTCCCCCACAACGGGAAGGTCTTCGGGCAGTGCTTTCCTTATTTCCATAAACGCCTCAAATCCGATGCATCGAGTTGAAAATGTCCTCATGCATCACATGTATCTTTAAGCCCAGCTCCGCCCCCAGAGCATCCATCTGCTCAGAAAGAGCCGCCACGTCCGTTTTGGCTCCCGCCATATCCACCAGCATCACCATAGCAAACAAATCCTGCAAAATCGACTGGGTTACCTCCAGCACATTCACACCGCTCTGGGCGCACATATGGGATACTCTGGCCAGAATGCCTACCATGTCTTTGCCAATGACCGTGATCACCGCTTTTTCACCTTTTATCATAGCTTACAACTTCCTTTCCTGATTCTGTGGAGCAAGGACATTGTTCACGCACCGGCAGCTGCGCCGCCTGGTTCGCAAAAACACAAACCGCGTTCATGATACTATTATGAGGGACAGGAGGAGAGATGTCAAGGGAAGTTTTTTGCCCGGGCTTCGGAAGGCAGGCTGCCGGCCTGGGGTTCTCCCCAAGTCTGCTGCAAAAAACGACAGAATAAGGCGCGGAGAGGCAAATGGAAAACTGCGGCGAAAGGTTGTCAGAAGCAAAGCCCCGCAAGCTACGCGGAGCATGATTGGGGGATACCCATATCGTCGTATGCGGAGCGGAAGGAAACCAACCGTTTGCAGACACTGGCAAAGCACCGGAACAAATCAAAAAGAGAGCCCACCGCAAACCCAGAATGTCTCTTGGTTGAACAAACGCGGACGGCCCGGCCTGCGGAAGCCCGCTATTCTTTTTTTAAGCCGGACGCTCCCCTCCCCCTTCCTCCCCTTGCATCTCCCGGCCCCCTCTGTTATAATGGTAGAAAACTGCCGAAAGGTGTGGTCAACATGATCTATGAACGAAGCAACCGCCGCTTTACCGCCCGGGTGGACTCTCTGGGCGCTCAGCTCCTCTCCCTTCAGGACGCCTCTGGCTTTGAGTATATCTGGCGCGGAGACGAGGCCTATTGGCGGGAGCACGCCCCGGTGCTGTTCCCCATTGTGGGCGCGCTCCGGCAGGGGAAAAGCCGCATCAACGGCCAGTGGTATGAGATGGCCCGCCACGGCTTTGCCAAGCGCTGCCAGTTTGCCCTGGCCGGTCAAACCGAGGACAGTATCAGCCTGCGCCTGACCCCCAGCCAGGAGACCCGGGCCCAGTACCCCTTTGATTTTGCTTTTACCGTGGACTATACGCTGACCGAAGAGGGCGTTTCCACCCGGTTCACGGTGGAAAACCCCGGCAGCCGCCCCCTGCCCTTTGCCGTGGGGGGACACCCGGGCTTTTCTGTGCCGGTCAACGAGGACGCTGCCTTTGAGGACTACATCATCCGCTTCGACAGCCCCGAGGATCAGGCCTGCCCGGTGATTGACCTGCAGGCCGGCCTGATCGACTGGGACAAGGAGGGCTTCCGGCTGACAGGAAGCGAAATCCCTCTGCGCCACTCCCTGTTCTATCAGGACGCGCTGGTGTTCGAGGGCCTGCGCTCCCATACCGTGCAGATTGTCAACCCCAAAACCGGCAAGGGCGTGGAGATGGACTTCTCCGGCTTCCCCATGCTGGGCGTCTGGTCCGCGGTGAACGACGGCCCCTATGTGTGCCTGGAGCCCTGGACCGGCTGCGCCACCCTGACCAGCGAGGGGGACGAATTCACAGAGAAAAAGGGCATGACCATGCTCCCGCCCGGAGAGCGGGCAGTCTATGGCTTTGCCGTGAGGGTGCTGTAATGGCGGCGGACTGGAAGCTTTTGCAGAAGCAGGCCTACCAGAACAAGCTGGACCACCATTTTAATGTGACAGACGTGAACCTGGAATTCTGCTACCTCTACGGGGAGATGGCTGAGGCCCACCACGCCTGGATGGACCAGAAGCCCGACCTGGGGGAGGAGCTGGCGGACATTGCCATCTACCTTTTGGGTCTGGCGGAAATTCTGGGGGTAGACCTGGAGGACGAGGTTGTGAGAAAAATGGATATCAACCGCCGCCGTCGCTATGAAAAAACAGCGGAGGGCTGGCGGAAATACATGGTGGAGGACGAATAATGGAGATCAGGCTGCTGGCATTTGACCTGGACGGCACCACCATTGTCAACCACCGGGAGCTGCCCGAAAGAAACCGCCAGGCGCTGCTGGCCGCGGCGGAGCAGGGGGTGGTTCTGGCGCCCGCCACAGGCCGTATGCGGGACTTTCTGCCGGAATCCATCCGGGCGCTGCCGGTGCGGTACGCCATCACCTCCAACGGGGGCGCGGTGTATGACCTGCAAACCGGGGAGGCTCTGGCGGAGGAGCTCATACCCAGCGGGCAGGCCCTGGCAATTCATCAGATTCTCAAAGAATACGACATTTTTATCGAATATTACACCCGGGGCCACGCGGTCACCAGCCGGGCCCTGTGGGAGCGGGCCCTGACCGAGCTGCTGCCCCCCCGCAAGCACTGGCTGGCAAAGGGAAAAAACTATGAGCTGGCGGAGGACCTGGAAGCCCTGTTTCGGCAGGGGCTGTGCCCGGAGAAGGTGAACCTGCCCTGTCTGACAGAGGACCAGAGCCGGGAAATCCGGCGGAGGCTGGCGGCTTTGGGAGGGCTGCGGCCCACCTCCTCCATTCCGGACAATCTGGAAATCAACAGCGAGAGAGCCCACAAGGGCCGGGCCCTGCTGATGCTGGCCGGCCGGCTGGGCCTTTGCCCGGACCAGCTGATGGCTGTGGGCGACAACGGCAACGATGTGACCATGCTGGAGGCTGCGGCATATTCTGTGGCAGTAGAGAACGGGTCGGCCCAGGCAAAGGCAGCGGCAAAAATGATAACCGCCCCCCACGACCAGAACGGCCTGGCCCAGGCGGTGGAGAGGCTCATCCTCCGCGGGGGCGCCCCACTGGCTGGGGCTTGACTTTTCCAGGGGGATTTCGTATAATATTCCTAACGAAGTTTATGGTCCGCACAGGCGGAAAAGGTGGTATTTATGGGCTTTTTTCAAAAACTCTTTGGCAAAGAAAAGGAGGCCCCGGAGGTCAAGGCCCCTGCGGCCGGCTCCGGGGTGGCCGAGCAGCTCCCCGAGCTCACCGAGGGTCTGTCTTTGGACGTAGTCACGGAAGACGGCAAGCTGATGCTCACCGGCCGGGTCTCCAACGTCAACGGCGCCAGCCTGACATTGGAGCGCCTGCCCGGCTGGCTCTCTTTTGAGACCTGCCCTGTGGGAGACCGGGTGGCCATCCGGGGGTTCAGCAGGCAGATGGTCGCGTTCAATCTCAGCGGCGTGGTGGCCGAGTCCAACCGCATTGTCTTTCGGGTGAAGAACCTGAAGGTAGAGCATGTCATCAACCAGCGCATGAGCTTCCGCCTGCCGGTGAACACCCACGCCTCCCTGTACCGGGCGGACGACGAGCGCTTCAACCGGCCGGAGGAGTGCGTTCTGGTGGACGTGAGCACCGGCGGGGCCTGTGTGGAGACCGAGTACATACACCCCGAGGAGGAGGTTTTGCAGCTGCGCTTCAAGCTGGAGGACTATCCTGTCATGACCTTCCGGGGGCAGATTGTCCGGGGCGCGGAGTACACGGCGGGCCGCTACCGCTACGGCGTGCTGTTTGCCCAGCTGAAGCCCGAGGAGCTTACCACCCTCACCCGCACCCTCTACAACATACAAACCGGCAACCGCCGGGAATGGAGCCGCGGCATGGAGGGCACCTGGTCCTAGCGGGGAGCCCCCGCCGGCAATTCGCGAAGCGCGTCGCGGGGAGCCCCCGCTGGCAATTCGCGAAGCGCGTCGGCTGGCCGATGCTGCAGTTTGCAAGCGGGAAGGCTCGTAATCGCGGTTTGTAGCGGCCGTTTACCGATGGTCCTGGCGGGGAGCCCCGCTGGCAATTCGCGAAGCGCGTCGGCTGGCCGACGCTGCAGTTTGCAGGCGGGAAGGCTCGTAATCGCGGTTTGTAGCGGCCGTTTGCCGATAGCTTTTTGGGGCTCGCTGGTTTGACTATATTACATTTCTGTTGACGCGGCCCCCGCCGTTGATTAAGTTGCGTTCTGTTGGCGCGGCCGCGTTCCCATTTCACGGCTTCCATGCTGGCTGACGCGACTATAACTTTCCTAGAAGTTCGCACTTTGTTGATGCTGTGTACACAATTCCACAATCGAATTCCAGTCTTATTTGACGCAGACGCGCTCTGCGTCACTGTTTTTTGCGTCAAAAACGTCCCAAAAGGCACACGGCTCGGCATGGTTTCAGGGCCTTGACCATAAAAAATCGGAAGGCAGGCTAAAAAATGAAGTACCAAGATCCAAGTTTGACCCCGGCTCAACGGGCTGCAGACCTGCTCCCCCGCCTCAGTCTGCGGGAGAAGGTGGGCCAGCTGAATCAACGGCTTACCGGCTTTGCCTGCTATCAGGTGGAGCGGGGCCGTGTCCGGCTGAGCCAGGAATTGATAGACGAGGTGCAGCGTTTTCACGGCCTGGGCTGTCTTTACGGCCTGTACCGGGCCGACCCCTGGTCCCGCCGGGACTTCTCCAACGGCCTTGCCGGCCCGCTGATGAAGCAGGCCTACAACGCCGTCCAGCGCCTGGTGCTGGAGCACTCCCCCCACCGCATCCCCATGCTTATGAGCAGCGAATGTCCCCACGGCCACCAGGCGTTGAACGGCTACCTGCTGCCGGTCAACCTGGCCTGCGGCGCGGCCTGGGACCCGGAGCTGGTGAAAAGGGCTTACGCTGTCTGCGGGGCTCAGCTGCGGGAGCTGGGGGTGGACCTGGCCCTGGTCTCCATGCTGGACGTGCTGCGGGACCCCCGCTGGGGCCGCAGCGAGGAGTGCTACAGCGAGGACCCCTTTCTCTGCGCCGCCCTGGCCCGGGCGGCGGTGGCCGGGTGCCGCACCGGGGGCACAGAGGTAGTGGCCAAGCATTTCTGCGCCCAGGGAGAGACCACCGGCGGAGTCAACGCCAGCGCCGCCCGCATTGGCCCCCGGGAGCTCCGGGAGGTCCACCTGCCCCCTGCCCGGGCCGCTGTTGAGGCAGGAGCCCAGGGGATTATGGCCGCGTATAATGAGATTGACGGGGTGTTCTGCCATGCCAACCGGGAGCTGCTCACAGGCATTCTCCGGGAGGAGCTGGGCTTCACCGGCCTGGTGATGGCAGACGGCGTGGCGGTGGACCGGCTGACGGAGTTCACCGGAAGCCCTGCCGCGTCTGCCGCCCTGGCCCTTAACGCCGGTGTGCAGATGAGCCTGTGGGACCGGGCTTTCTCCGCCCTGGAGGAGGCGGTGGAGCAGGGGCTGGCGTCTGAGGAGGCTGTAGACCGGGCCGTGCTGGCGGTGCTGGAGCTGAAATTCCGGCGGGGCCTGTTCGAGCGCCCCTTTCTGGAGGAGGAGCCACCCAAGCTCTACGCCTATTCCCAGCATCCCGAGAGCCTGCAGCTGGCCCGGGAGAGCGTGGTCCTGCTGAAAAACCAGGGGGTTCTGCCCCTGAAGGGCGCGCCAAGCATCGCGGTGCTGGGCCCCAACGGCAACGCCCTGTACAACCAGCTGGGGGACTACACCCCGCCCCAGCCCCAAGGGAGCGGGGTCACGGTGTACCAGGGCCTGCGCGCCCTTTTGGGAGACCGGGTGGGTTATGCCCAGGGCTGCTCTCTGTGCGGAGAGGACGAGAGCGGCTTTGCCCCGGCCCTGGCTCTGGCGGAAAGCAGCGACCTGATACTGCTGGTACTGGGCGGCTCCTCCAGCCGGTTTGGCCATGTGCGGTTTGACGCCAACGGCGCCGCCTTAGTTGACCATAATGACAGCTCGGTTGACGGTAACCCCTCTCAGGACACGTTGGAAATGGACTGTGGGGAGGGCGTGGACTGCCCCTCTCTCCGTCTGCCGGGGGTGCAGGAAAAGCTGGCTGAGGCTGTCTTCTCCCTGGGCAAGCCTGTGGTGACCTTGATCATTGCCGGACGCCCCTACGCCATCCCCCGGCTGGCGGAGAGGTCAGAGGCTCTGCTGTACAGCTTTTACCCCGGCCCTATGGGAGGCCAGGCGTTGGCGGAGATTCTCACCGGGCGGATCGACCCCAGCGGCCGCCTGCCTGTCACCCTGCCCCAAAGCGTGGGGGGCCTGCCCTGCGCCTATAATCACAAGGCCTCCTATCAGCCTGCCCAGGCCCCTTTATACCCCTTTGGCTTTGGGCTGAGCTATACCCAGTTTCAGGCAGAGGGCCTGGCTCTTGAGGAGGAGCCTCTTCAGGTTAAGTTTACCATAACAAATACCGGCGAGAGAGTAGGCACAGCGGCGCCTCAAATCTATTTCCGGCGGCTGGCCGGTCCCACTGTCCCCCGGGTGAAGGAGCTGGCGGGCTTTTGCCGGGTAGAGCTGGCCCCGGGGGAGAGCCGGGCCTGCGCCATCCCTCTGGGGCCTCTCCCCCGCCCGGCCCGTATATGGTTGGAGCTGGGCCCCCACGCCAAGCTTGAGCTGAAATAAAAGCCCGGCAGCATGGGTGTCCTGTCTGTGATTCCCCAGAAATCTCACCGGTAAGAAAAACTGTGCGGGATGCACGGCCTTGCCGCAGGGCGCGTCCTGTAAGCCACAGACCGCGCCCCATTTAACCATTCACTTCCAGAGCAATCGCTGAAAACAGCCGCAAAAAGCCCCAGGACCGCTTCATCCGCAGTCCCGGGGCCTGTTTGTTATGTTCTTTTACAGAATAATCTCTCCGTCCACCGTGCCGGGCAGAGCGGCGGCGTTGGACTCATCCGTGTCCACATGCATGGCCAGGGCATAGTTGGGGCTGACCCGGCACACCACGTCGCCAAAAACCAAAGCACGGCCATTGTAGTCCACCTTCACCGACACAATCTGCTTGTCGGCGACCCCGGCCTCCTGGGCCTCCTGGGGGTTGAAGTGGATGTGGCGTTTGGCGGCAATCACGCCCTTTTCAATGGCGACCTCGCCGGCAGGGCCCTTCAGGGTGCAGCCGGGGGTGCCCTCCAGGTCTCCGGACTCCCGGATGGGGGCGGTGACCCCCAGCTTGCGGGCGTCGGTGAGGGAAATCTCCACCTGGGTCTCAGAGCGGGTGGGGCCCAGAATGGACATGGACATGGAGCCCTTGGGGCCAATGACCTCCACCTTTTCGGCGCAGGCAAACTGACCCGGCTGAGACAGGTCCTTCTTATTGGTAAGGGCAGCGTCCGGCCCAAACAGGGCGGCAAGGTCCGCCTGGGACACATGCACATGGTGGGCGGAAGTTTCAACCATAACCTTCATAGCAACGTCCTCCAGTCAAATAATTTCTGTGACTATTATACTACCCGCAGGGCAAAAAAGCAACCGCTTTATCCCATATTTTGCAATTTTGCCACATCGCAGCCCAGCTGGTCAATCTTCTCACGCAGCTTCAAAAAGTCCTCCAGCGCGGCGGGCTTCTGGCCGGGGTTGCGCAGCAGGGCGGCGGGGTGCAGAGTCGCCATCATCAGCACCCCGTTTTTTTCCACAAAAATGCCGTGCTCCTTTGTAATCTTGATGTCCGGCTTCATCAGGCGCATGGCCGCAACCCTGCCCAGGCACACCACAATTTGGGGCCGCAGCAGGGCAAACTGGTTGCGCAGCCAGGGAATACAGGCCTCCTGCTCCTCAGGCAGGGGGTCCCGGTTCTGGGGCGGGCGGCACTTGACAATGTTGGCAATGTACACATTGGTCCTCCGGTCCAGGTCCACCGCGGCCAGATACTTATCCAGCAGCTGCCCGCCCCGGCCCACAAAGGGCTCGCCCAGCAGGTCCTCGTTTTCTCCTGGACCCTCCCCCACAAACATCACCCGGGCACGGGGGTTCCCCACCCCGAACACCACCTGCCGCCGCCCCTGGCACAGGCCGCATTTCTGGCAGCTCAGGCAGGCTGTCTCCAAATCCTGCCAGTTCTGGAACATCATCCTCCATTCCTCCCCTCCGCCTGGCAGGCAGACTCGCCGGCGTTCTCCCTGCGCTTGTACAAAAACTGGTCCGCCACCACCAGCAGGGCCCCGGCGATCACCACCAGATAGTAGGTGAAGAACCGCCAGACCATCACAGCCGCGTACAGGTCGTTGTTGACAAAATAGGGCCGCAGAAAGCTGGAAAAGCCGATCTCCTGAGCCCCGGAGGCCCCCGGCATGGGCATAAAGGACACCGAGGCCTGCAGCAGGCTCTGGATGGCCACCAGCTCCACATATCCCGCCTGACCGTAGCCAAAGGCCCGGTAGACAAAATAGAGCACGCTCATTTGCAGAATGAACTGGGGGATGGACAGCAGAATGCCCCAGACCACCGCCTTTTTCTTCTCTTTGAAATCGTCGGTGTAGCTGTCAAAGTCGGCCTGAAATTTGTCAATGGTCTCGAGAATATGAAAGCGTTGGGACAGCCTTTGAAACCTGCCTGCCAGAAATTTCACAAACCGGCACAGGGCCCCCAGCACAGGGCGGCAGAACATGGACCCGAAAAACACAATAGACCCGCCGTTGATGCACAGCCCCACAATAATGATGGGGAGGATGCCCGGGTTTTCCCGGGAAATTTTGCCATACAACAGCAGAAGGCTCACCAGCGAGCACAGCACAAAGGCGCATTGGTAGCAGAAAAATTTCATGATCAGCACTGCCGTGGACAGGCCCACAGGGATTTTGTCCCGCCGGAGATAGGCCGCCTGCATGGGCTGGCCCCCGGTGGAGCTGGGGGTGATGTAGGAGTAATAGATGCCGATGAGGCTGATTTTCATGCTGGTCCTCATGCGCATGGGGATGTTCTGGCTGCGCATAAGCAGCAGAACCACGCCCCCCTCGAAGAAGAAAAACACCACGCTCACCACCACGGCAATGGTAAGAAAACCGGGGGTCAGGTGGGTGATGGTGTAAAACACGCTGGCAAACTGGCGGTTGAACACCCCGAACAGCACCACCGCCGCAATGGTGGCAATAATGTACAGCATGGCCCAGGGTATCTTCTTTTTCTTTTTAACCGGCTGTTGGTCCATGGAACACGGTCCTTTCCTGATGTAATCGGCTGCGGTCCGCCTCCCGGGGCCGCTGTCCCCCTGCCTGCGCCATAGAGCCAGAGGCTTCCCGGGCAGGGGCTGTGCAGCCGGCCCAAAAACAGAGGGGCGGCGCTGGCTATAAGCATACAGGGGCCCCTTTACGGTCCCCTTAAGCAAAAGCTTACCATTCTCTTACTTTTTTATGTACTCCCTTAAGAATAGGACATCAGCGGGTTGATGCGCCCATGCTCCCCCCGGTCCAGCTTGTCAATATATTTGATGGCCCGCCCGGCCCCCAGCACCACGCAGCTGGCCGGGTCGTCAAAGGTCACAACAGGGATTTTCGTCTTCTTCCACAGCAGGGTGCTCAAGCCGTACAGATTGGCCGAGCCCCCGGTAAGGTAGATGCCGTCGGTAAAAATGTCCGCCAGCAGCTCAGGGGGGGTCTGCTCCAGGGTGGCCTGCACGGTGCGCACAATGGCAATGGCAGGCTCAATCAACGCCTCAATCATCTCGTCCGAGGTCATCACCGTGGTGGTGGGCAGGCCGGTCACCGCGTCCAGGCCCTTGAGCACATAGGTGCTCAGCTGGCGGCGGGGGTAGGCGCAGCCAATGGCAATTTTGGCGGCCTCGGCCATGCGGTCCCCAATAATCAGGCTGAATTTGCGGCGGACATACTTGACAATGGCCTCGTTGAAGTCGTCGCCGGCAATGTGGGTGGAATTGGCAATGGCAATGCCGTTGAGAGAGATGACCGCCATGTCGGTGGTTCCCTCCCCCACGTCCACAATCATGCAGCCGTGGGGCGCGGAAATATCCACCCCCGCCCCAATGGCCGCGGCCACCGGCTCCTCAATCAGGCAGACCTTGCGCACCCCGGCGGAGCCGATCGCGTCCACCACAGCCCGCTTCTCCACCTCGGTCACCCCGCAGGGCACACTGACCACCACCCGGGGGGCAAACAGCCTGCCCCGCCCCACCTGGTGCAGATAGTGGGCAATCAGGTGCTCGGCCAGGGTCAGGTCCGAGATCACGCCGTTGCACAAGGGGTGGGCCACCGTGACCCGGTCGGAGGTGCGGCCCAGCATACCATAGGCCTCGGTGCCAATGGCAATAATCTCGTCCGTCATATTGTCCACGGCAATAATGGAGGGCTCGTTCAAAACGATGCCCTTACCGTCCTGGTAAATTTTGAACCGGGCGGTGCCCAGGTCGATGGCAATGTCGGTGCCCATAGCAAGGCGACCCCTTTCATGCAAGTGGTATAGTCATCTTATTATAGCACAACTCTTAGTAGGTTTCAACTCCCTGGAACAGATTCCCACGAAAAAGACCCCGGCAGCAGCCAGGGCCTTTCTCATTATTGGTAAGCCTTGTAAAGGAAGGAGACGATCTCCGCCCGGGTGCACTTGCGGTTGGGGCTGAAAGCGGTGCCCGCGGCGTTGGTGCCGCCGGTGATGCCCTCCTTTGCGGCCCAGTTGGCGGGCTTGTCGTAGTACACGCCGGTTTTGATGTCGTTGAACTTGTTGAAGCGGGGCGGCGTGGGCCTGCCCTTTGCCGCGTAGAGGAAGGTGACAATCTGCCCCCGGCTGCAGTCCTGGGTGGGGCTGAAGGTGGTGCCCGCGGCGTTGGTGCCCCCAGTGATGTTGTTCTCCACAGCCCACAGCACGGCCTTGTAGTAGTAGGCGGAGGGGCTCACGTCCCAGAAGGGGTTGCCGGCGCTCTGGGGCTCTGGCCGGCCTGAGGCCGCCCACAGGAAGAACACCGCCTGGGAGCGGTCGCAGATGTCTTTCGACCCAAAGCGGTTCACCGACTTGCCGCTGGTGATGCCGTTCTGCACCGCCCAGTTCACCGCCTGGTAGAACCAGTCGCTGGGCCGCACATCGTCAAACCTTTTGGGAGCAGGCGTGGGCGTGCCCACCGGGTCAGGGGTGGCGGTGGATCCCGGGGTGGGGGTCTCCGCCGGTTCAGGGGTGGCCGTAGGCTCAGGCGTGGGGGTCTCCGTTGGCTCGGGGGTGGGCTGGGCAAAGGGGTCCCAGTCGTCCTCGGGTTCGCTGCCGGGGGCCTGCACATCGTAGCCGTATTTGATGGCGAACCGCTTGATATCGGAAGAATCCGAATACAAAACAGTCTGGCCGGGTACGCCCAGGGAGCTTTCTTCATAGCGCTCATCGATGGTGCAGTTCGGGTTGGGAATGACCACAGTTTTCAGGCTTTTGCAGTTCCAATAGCAGGGTGCGTTCAAAAAGGTGACAGACGCGGGAATATCCAGCCGGGTCAAGGAAGAGCAGAGGCCGAACGCCCTATACTCTATGCTCTCCAGGGTATCCGAAAGCTTGATACGTTCCAGCGATCTGCACTCGTCAAAGCAGACCATTGGCAGAGCCTTGCCCCCGCCAAGCATGACTACAGTTTTCAAGTCGCTGCAATTTGAGAAGGCGCCCCTCTCGATAGTGGAAACAGAAGCGGGGATGACCAGCGTTTCCATCCCGCAGCCAGTGAAGGCCTCCGGCCCAATCGACTCCAGCCCGTCATGCAGGGTGAGGCTTTTCAATGCTGAGTCATCCTGAAAGGCTTCCTCGCCAATGGTTTTGACGGATGCCGGGATGTCAATGGCAGTGACCCCACAGGCCCAGAAAGCCCTTTTTCCAATGCTGGTCAAGGTGCTGGGCAGTGTGACGCTGCGCAACTTGTGGGTATAGAAAAACGCACTGTTCCCCAAAGTCTCAACACCCTCAGGGATGTCGATGCTCTGAAGGTGATCGTTGCTGGCAAAGGCGGAGCCGTCGATATGGGTCAGAGTATGGGGCAGCGAGATCTCGGTGAACTCCATATAGCTGAACGCCGATTCGCCAATGCCGGTAGCGCCTTCTCCAACCACCACCTTTTTGATCTGGCTCTTGTAATTTTTCCACGGGGTGGCCTCGCCAATGTCCCCCGTGCCCGAGATGGTCAGCACCCCGGTGTCGGTGTTGATCACATAGCGCAGGTTTTCGCCGCACAGGCCGCTGTACTCCTCTGCGCTGGCTGTCAGCCCTGCAGGCGTCAGGCCGCACAGCAGGCTCAGAGCCAGCAGCAGGGACAGAGCTCTTCTTTTCATCATGCTTTCCCTCCTGTTTTTTGCCGGGAGCCTGCAATAAAGTGTACCTTTTGACAAACTGGCGTGATTTTGCAAAATATTGAAATTCCTTCTGGCGGGGACTTGCGTATTGGTGCAAAATGTGGTATAATTTAAATATTCCGACAATATAATGGGAAGCTTGCAAAAAGTACACCTTTTGCAAGCTTCCCATTTTTTTGCAGCAAAAAACTCCCCTTCCGGCCCTTCGCACCCTGTTTGCTGTCAGATTGTGTCTGAAAAAAGCAAAAAAACCGGTTTCCGCCTATAATAACATGGGCTTTTTTCTTTTGTGCTATTGAAAAAGCCAGACAATTAAGGTAAGATAATTTCACACTTTCATAGGAGGAATGCTCAATGAACAACGATGAACTTGAAGCCGCAAAGCCCCGCTATTGGAGAGAGTCCAGCCTGGAGGCCGTCCATTTTTGCCAAAGGCTCCGGCTGGAAAACGGCGTTACGCTGCTCTACGACGACCAGCGGGGATTGGCCGAGGGCAGCGACGGACGCATATATTACGCTGTCTGCCGGGAGCTGCCAGGGCCTGAGGAGGACATGGAGATTCTCGGGTGGAGCGCGGAGATTGACGAGGAGTTTTTTTGGAATGAGAAAAGAGCCCGGACGCAGCGGCGTCCCGGCTCTTTTCCTTTGCCTTTGGGGCGTCAGTTCTTCTCCCCGCCGCTGCGCCAGGGCAGAATAATCTCCACCACAGAGCGCCCGTCCTGATTGTAAAAGCGCAGGCTGTACTCCACGCCGTACATCAGAGACAGCCGCTTGTGGGTGTTGCGCACGCCAATATGCCCCCCGTCCTCCTGGTCCGCGGCTGTCAGACGGTTCAGGGCCTCCAGGTCCTCGCTGGAAAAGGCCGAGCCGCTGCCGGCCACGGTAAAGCGCACCTGGGGGGGCTCCGCGTCTACAGCCTGGGCCTTAATGGTGACCAGCATCCCCCGGCTGTAGTGGCTGTGCTTTACCGCGTTCTCCACAAAGGTGAGCAGCAGCAGAGGCGGCAGCTCAAAGGCCAGCAGCCCGGGGGGAATCTCCTCGTCCACCGCGCTCTGGGTGCGAAAGCGGATGTTCTGTATTCCCAGATAGTCCTGAATCGAGGCCAGCTCCTTTTCCAGGGGCACGGTAAAGAGGCCGTTTTGAAACAGGTAGCGCACATAGTCCGAGAGCTTGAGGCAGAACTCCTGAATGCGCTCAAACTCCTTTTTTTGGGCCATGCCATAAATCACGCTGAAGGCGTTGACAAAAAAGTGGGGCTTGATTTGCAGCTGAAAATATTCCAGCTGGGTTTTTGCCAGAGAGATCTCCTCCTCATACTGCTCAATCTTCAGCTCGTTAATCTGCCCCACCAAAGCGTCAAAGGCAGACATGGCCATTTCCAGCTCGGCAAAGCCCTTGCGCTTGGCGGTGTGCCGCTCAGAGGCGTAGTCGTTGACATGGCTTTGCAGCCGCTCGAAGGGGGCCTGGATATACCGCTGAAAATAGGTGAGGGTATAGATGGAGAAGACCGCCACAATCAAAAGGGTAAGGGCAAACAGCCACATCACGGTCAGCCAGGCCTGCTGGGCTGCGCCGGGCTTGTCCGCCACAAGCAGGGTCATGTTCCCGTGGGGCAGCACAAACTCTTGCGAATAGCCCTCCCAGTCCTCCTCTGCCGGGTAGGTTTTGCCCCCCTCTGGCGTTACCGGCCTTCGGTTCTGGTCCATCACCAGGTAAAAGCCCTGGTCAGACAGAGGCACCCCTGACATAAAGGAGAGGGCGGAATCGCAGGGCACCCAGCTGGCCGCCACCGCGCCGTTGAGCTGATAGCTCTGCAGCAGATACACGCTGCCGCCGGCAATCACCGGCTCCCAGGCAGGGCTCTCTTTGATGTGGGAGCTGGCCTGCAGGCTCTCTTTAATGGCTTTGCGCAGACGGCTGCACTCCCCATAGTCAGAGCGCCCGTCGTAGCGGAAGACCTCTGTGCCGTTTTTCAGCTCGTAGAAAAAGAAATTGAAGCTCCCCGCGGGAGAGCGGCCCTGAAGCTCCAGCCGGTCGCTCAGCTGCCGGGCGGCCACATTTCTTCCGTGAACGTCCTCTGCGCTAAGCACCTTCTGCACCTCCTCGTTGCTCAGCAGCAGCTCGGTCAGGCTCAGGTTCACGGCGGAGAGGGCGCCGTCCAGCCGGCTCAGCTGCTCCTCCACCGCGTAGACGGTCCGGCCCCACTGGTATTCCCGGGAGCTGTGCAGCGCGGCCGCCAGCCCGGCCAGGCTCACCGCCAGAACCAACAAAAACAGAGACAGCAGCCACAGCAGAATCTTCCGCAGGGCCGGCCTGGGCCCGCGCCCCCTCTTTTGCTCACCCACACGCATTCCTCCTTGGGTTCAGCTGAAAATATTATAACCAAAAGCCCGTTCTCTGACGAGGGGTAAACCGCAAGATGTCCGATTTGTGATAATTTGTGTACCGTTTCCTTATATTTCCCGGGGCACAAAATCTGGTATGATTATTATCACAAATAACCGGCGCGGCCCGCTGACCAATGCGGCCCACTGCCGGAATTTATGGAGGTATGTATATGAAAGCCAAAAAGATCATCAGCCTTTTGCTGGCACTGGCCCTGGTAGCGTCCCTGTTCGCCGGGTGCGGCGGAGACGGCAAGGACAGCTCCAGCCAGGCCCCTGCCAGCAGCAGCGGCGAGAGCCAGACCGGCAGCGGCGCCGGAGACGCCAGCTCCCAGGGGGGCGAGGCCGAAGGCACGGGCAAGGTAGACGGCGGCGGCTATGAGGTGAACTACCTTTACATGATCGCCCAGGAGGGCCCCAACCAGAACAAGGTGAACGAGGCCATCAACGAGCTGGCCCAGAAGGAGCTGAACATGAAGGTGAACGTCATCCCCATGACCTGGGGCACCTACAACTCTCAGATCTCCATGATGCTGGCCGCGGGCGAGCCGCTGGACATCTTCCCCGCCTTCTCGGGCAACTTCTCCACCTACATTCAGTCTCAGTATGTGGTGGACATGTCTCAGTATCTGGACGACCTGAAGGACGCCCAGCAGGTGCTGGGCGAGGACTTCAACTGCGGCTACATCGGCGACTTCCTCATCGGCCTGGGCCAGATGAAGGAGCGGGGCTACCCCACGGGCCTGGTGGTGCGCAAGGACATTTTTAACGAGCTGGGCTATAAGGTAGAGGACTTCAACGTCACCGTTGAGGACTACTCCTCCTTCGACCAGCTGGGCAAGCTGTTTGAAAAGGTAAAGGCCGCCCACCCCGAGATGGTCTGCCTGGACGGCACCTCTATCATGGCCCTGCAGACCATTGACTGGTTTGACAACCTGGGCGACAACTTCGGCGTGCTGGAAAACTACGGCCAGACCACCACCATCACCAACTGGTTTGAGTCTGAGCAGTATAAAAACTTCTGCCACATTGGCAGCGACTGGTTCAAAAAGGGCTACTCCTCTCAGGATATTGCCGTGAACTCCGACTCCGGCGAAATCAAGATGAAGGCGGGCAACTGCTTCTCCTTCATCACCGCCATCAAGCCCAACACCGACGTTGAGAAGAAGGCTCAGACCGGCTACGAGGTGGCGGTCATTCCCGTGGGCGGCAACTGCGCCAAAAGCACCTCTGCGGTCACCTCCGCCATGCTCTCTGTGGCCAACTCTGCCCAGGACCCCCAGAAGGCCGTGCAGTTCATGAACTGGACCTATGTGAGCCAGGAGTTCAACGACCTGATCAACTGGGGCATTCAGGGCGAGGACTGGGTGCTGACCGAGGACAACCTGGCAGCCTATCCCGAAGGGGTGGACGCCTCCAGCGTGAGCTATCACAACGACATGGGCTATATCTATCCCAACCAGTTCGCGGGCCATCCCTGGGAGGGCAACCCGGTGGACATCTGGGAGCAGTATGAGAAGTATAACAGCGAGATGATGACCTCTAAGGCCTACGGCTTCACCTTTGACTCCACCCCCGTAACCACCGAGGAGGCCCAGCTGGCCTCGGTGTACGAGCAGTACTCTAAGGACCTGGCCTTTGGCGTGGTGGATGTGGACAGCAAGCTCAAGGAGTTTAACGACGCCTTGTACGCCGCCGGCCTGCAGAAGGTGATGGACGAGAAGCAGCGTCAGCTGGACGAGTGGCTGGCCGCCCAATAAGCCCGCCCAAAAGCCTTGCGCAAGGAGGATGGATATGGAAAAAAAGAAGCTGAGCTTTACCCGGTTCAAGCAGTTCATCCCGCTCTATCTGATGCTTCTGCCCGGGGCGCTGTACCTGTTCATCAACAACTATATCCCCATGGCGGGCATTGTGGTGGCCTTTAAAGCCTACAATGTCAACGACGGGCTGTTTTTCAGCCCCTGGTCCGGCCTGAAGAACTTTGAATATCTGTTTACCACCAACGAGGCCGGCGTCATTATCCGCAACACCCTGCTCTACAATGTGGCGTTCATCATTGTCAACATGGTGATGGGCATTATACTGGCCATCTTCATCTCAGACGTGGTGAACAGCCGGCTGAAAAAGCTGTATCAAAGCTCCATTCTGCTGCCCTTCCTCATCTCCATTGTGGTGGTCAGCTACATTGTGTTCGCCCTGCTGAGCCACGAGAACGGGATGCTGAACAAGAGCCTGCTGCCCCTGTTCGGCCAAGAGCCTGTGCAGTGGTATAACGACACCACCTGGTGGCCCCTGATTCTCATTGTCACCAACTGCTGGAAGGGCGTGGGCTACGGCACCCTCATCTACATCGCGGCCATCGCGGGCATTGACCAGAGCTTTTACGAGGCCGCCGAGCTGGACGGGGCCAGCAAGTGGCAGCAGATCACCCAGATCACCCTGCCCTGCCTGATCCCCTCTATCATCACCCTGCTCATTATGAACATCGGCCGCATTTTCTATTCCGACTTCGGCCTGTTCTATCAGGTGCCCCAGAACTCCGGCTCTTTGTATGAGGTGACCAACACCATCGACACCTATGTATACCGGGCGCTGATGAGCTCGGGCGGCATTGGCCGGTCCTCGGCAGCAGGCCTTTTGCAGTCTGTGGTGGGCTTCACGCTGGTGATGCTCTCCAACTTCATTGTCCGCAAGGCCAGCGCCGAGAACGCGATATTTTAAGGAGGCGGGAAAACATGATTATGTCAAAGGGCCGCAAGGCCTATCAAGCGGTGATCAACATCATCCTGCTCCTGGTGTCTCTGTGCATGATTCTGCCCCTGCTGCTGCTGTTCATGTCCTCCATCACCGAGGAGAACACCCTGGTGGTCAACGGCTATTCCTTCTTCCCCGCCCAGTTCAGCGCGGGAGCCTATGAGTACATTCTGCAGAACGCCGCCACGGTGTTCCGGGCCTACGGCATCACCGTGCTGGTGACCGTCATCGGCACTGCGGGCAGCATCATCCTGTCCTCGCTGATGGCCTTCCCCCTCTCCCTCAAGGAGCTGCCCGGCCGGCGGGTGATCACCTTTTATGTGTTCTTCACCATGCTGTTCTCCGGCGGGCTGGTCCCCTCCTACATCATGTGGACCACGGTGTTCGGCATTCGCAACAGCCTGTGGGCCTACATCTTCCCCAACTTTCTGCTGGGGGCCTTCAATGTCATTCTGGTGCGCACCTTCTTCACCACAAGCATTCCCACCGACATTTATGAGGCCGCCAACATTGACGGGGCGGGCTATATGACCATCTACTGGAAGATTGTGCTGCCCCTGGGCAAGCCCATTCTGGTGACCATCGGCCTGTTCACCGGCCTGACCTACTGGAACGACTGGACCAACGGCCTGTACTACATCAACAAGTCCAGCATGTTCAGCATTCAGACCCTTCTCAACCGGATGATTCAGGACATTCAGGCCCTGGCGGCCCATTCCACCGCCAACTCCGGCGCCCTGATGCAGATTCCTCAGGTGTCCATCCGCATGGCCATTGCCTTTGTGGCCATTCTGCCCATTCTGCTGGTGTATCCCTTTTTGCAAAAGTATTTCGCCAGCGGCATCATGCTGGGCGCCGTGAAGGGCTGAAATCATTACGGAGGTCAAGAAAATGGCAAAATTCACCTGCAATTTTATCTCCTATACCCTCAAGCGCACCGTGGACATCACCGTCATCGTGCCCACTGTCACCATACCCGAGTCTATGGGCATGACCGGGGGCGCGCCCTGCCGCCACACCCCGGCGGAGAAGTTCCCGGCGCTGTACCTGCTGCACGGCATGGGCAACAACCATGCCACCTGGACCGGCTACACCAATGTGGAGCTGTTTGCCGAGGAGCGGCAGATTGCGGTGGTGAATCTCTCCGCCGAAAACAAGAGCTATGTCAACCTGTGCGGCGACGACTTCTTCACCTTTGTCTCAGAGGAGCTGCCGGACTTTGTGTGCGGCATGTTCCCGGTTGCCAGAGAGCCGGAGCACACCTATATTGCGGGGCTCTCTATGGGCGGCTACGGCGCCCTGGTCCATGCCCTGAACCACCCGGAGCGGTTCAAGGCCTTTGGGGCCTTCTCGGCGGCGGTGCAGCTGAACCCGGCGGCCCTGGTCTCCGGCGGAGCGGACGCTACCCAGCAGAAGCCCGCCGACCCGGCCCTGGACCCCCTCTCTCTGGCGGAGAAGCTGGCCGGAGAGGGCAAAGCCTTCCCCAAGGCCTACATTGCCTGCGGGGCCAAGGACTTTCTGTTTGAGGCCAATGTGGCCTTCCGGGACCAGCTGCAAAAGCTGGGCGCGGACCTGACCTGGGACGAGCACCCGGACTATGGCCACGAGTGGCGGTTCTGGAACCTGGAAATCGAGAGGTTCCTGGACTGGCTGCCCCGGACCGACGGCTATGCCAAGGCCGGAAAAAGGCAGATTTAGCGAAAAGGAAACCAAGAAAAAATCCGAGAAAGGGCGGGCCCTCCCAAAGGGGGCCTGCCCTTTTCCCTTATCCCCCGCCCCGCCGCCGGTATTCCACAGGCGTCAGGCCGGTCTTCTCCCGAAACACATGGGAGAAGTAGGAGATATTGTCATACCCCACCCCCATAGCCACCTCGTTTACCGGCACATTGGTGTGGGCCAGCAGCTTTTTGGCCTCGTTCATGCGGATGTCCTGCAGATAGCCCCCAATGGAGAGGCCGGTCTCCTTTTTGAACACCCGGGCCAGGTAGTCGGGGTTGAGAAAAAACACCTTCGCCAAAACGCCCCGGGTCACGTCCTCCTGGTAGTGGGCGTTGATGTACTCCTTCATCTTGCCCACCGCCGAGTGGGACTCCTTCATGTACTCCATATAGTCCCCCGCGGTGCGCACCACATAGCACAAATACCGCTTCATGTGGCTGATGGAGAACAGAGAGCGTTCCCGCAGGGTGTCGAAGCGGCGGTCGGAGAACAGGGCGTGGGCCTGAATCTGCCTTTGCCCCAGAACCGTGTGCACCATCTGCATCAGGTCGATGCGCATGGCCTTGATGTAGGGCATGTTCACCTGCTCCCGGGCCGACAGCCGGTCCAGGTGGGCGCAGATATCCTCCTCCAGCTCCTGAATGCGGCCGGCGGTGAGCAGCGTGCTCCACTCCTGCACCCTTGGGCCAGAGGTATAGGGAATGCTACGCTTCACATAGTCCCCCGCCCGGCACACCACCCCCTGGCTGCACACATCGTCCGCCAGACAGTCCTTCACCCGGGCAAAGGCCTGGGGGGCGTCCTCCAGGGCAATGCCTGTGACATAGTAGAAGTTGCCCCAGCAGGACAGATAGTCCTTGATAAAGGCCTCAAGCCGCCGCAGGGCCCGGTCAAGAGCCCCGGGCCTCACGCCGGAGAACACCGCGCACTGGGCCCCGTCCCACAGGGGCACAATGGCCTCAAGGGACATTTTTTCCTCACCCGCCAGCTCGTCCAGCACATTGCGCATGGCATACCTTTTCCAGTTTCCCACTGCCTCCGACCCATCCGCCAGAGAGCAGGCGCACAGGGCAAAGGCCCCGTCCTCCCCATAGTGGGCCGCGCCCTCCTCCGCCGGGGCGGGCGAGCCCCCGGTCAGCAGCCGCAGCCAGTAGTTCCGCTTCTGTTCCAGCTGAAGCCCCGGCAGATTCCGGCGCACGCTGGCCAGGCTGCGCAGGCGGCGGGCCTCCTCTACAGCGGCGGCAAGGCGCTCCTGCAGCGCCGGGTAGGCGATGGGCTTGAGAAAATAGTCGAAGCTGTGCAGCTCCACCGCCTTCTGGGCATAGTTAAAGTTGGCAAAGCCGGTGCAGAACAGGGTGACCACCTCCATCTGGTTGTCCCGCACCCATTCCAGCAGCTCCAGGCCGCTGCCCCCGGGCATTTCAATGTCTGTCACCATCACCCCGATGTCCCGGCTTTGCAGCAGCTCCTTGGCCCGCTGGCTGGTCTGGGCCACATAGACCTCCTCCAGGCCCAGGGCCGCAAAATCCACGCCGTCGGCAATGCCCTCTACCACATCCAGCTCGTCGTCCACCAGCAGGACGTCCAATCCGCTCACCCCCCGGCTCCTATTATCGTCCCTTTTATTTTAGCACATCCGCGGGCTGAAATCCAGTCTCTGTTTTGGGGGCAGGGGACAAATCCCCGCCGCCCCTTGCCTGAGGCAGAAAGGACCGTCTGTGATGGAACCGGTACCACAGCTTTTGCCGTTGACACGGCCGCGAAGCCCAAGATTACGTTCATCGTCCTGGCCCAATCCGACTGGGGCTGGCTCTGACAGGAGAACCTGCCCCGGCAGGCTGTCCATTGAAAAAAAACACAGGGTGCAAAGCCCCCTTTGGGGGTTTGGGGGAATGTCTTCTTCTTTTTCTTTTTTTTCTTCTTTATCTTATATGTCTATCGTTTCTCCTAACGTTTTCACTGTCGTTTTTACTATCACTTTTACTATCGTTTTCACTGACATTTTTACTGACGCTTTTGCTGTCATCTGCTCAGTCTTTTCCCCTGCCGCTTTCCCGGGCTCTGGCTACAAGCTCCATCTTTTAACAGAATTAGTCTGAAAAATGCTATTGTTTTTTCCCGAAAAGTGATATAATGTACCTAAAGCAGCCCTGTCCCGCCGGGCGTCCGGCCCGGTACAGCGGCGCAGTCAACAAGATAAGGTATGGAGGAAACGCAAATGGAGTATCGCAGCGCAAACATCACCGAGCGCGGTTTCATGTATGGCAAATGGATGACCGCGCCCAACACCTGGACCATCACCTTTGGAGGCGGGGTCTACAGCTACCTGATTATTGGCGAGGAGAAGGCTCTGCTGTTCGACACGGCCTACGGCATGGGCAACCTGCGGGAGTTTGTGGAGGGCATTACCCAAAAGCCGGTGATTGTGGTGAACTCTCACGGCCACTTTGACCACACCGGCGGCAACCCCTGGTGGGAGGAGGTCTACGCCGGGCCCGGCGCCGAGGCCACCATGAAGAAAGCCTTCAGCCCGGAGATGCAGGAGGACTTTAACAAAAAGCCCTTCCCCGATTACCAGGTACATACGGTGCGCGAGGGCCATGTCTTTGACCTGGGCGGCCGGCAGCTGGAGGTCATTGAGATTCCCGCCCACCACGAGAGCAGCATTGCCCTGCTGGACCGGTCCAACCGGGCTCTTTACAGCGGCGATGAGCTGGAGGCCGGGCAGGTGCTCCTCTTTGTCCGCAACGAGCTGCTGCCTCTGAAAGAGGTGGTGACCAGCCACATGGCCAACATGAACAAGCTGAAGGCCCATTGGGATGAGTTCGACGTCATCTACCCGGCCCACAACGGCCCGGGGCTTCACAAGAGCTATATTGACGACTATATTGCCCTGGCCCAGCATGTTCTGGCCGGCGACGCCCAGATTATGCCGGACCTGGCCGGGTTTGGCTGGGCCCCCAGCGTGGAGGGGAGCCAGTTCGCCAGCCTGGGCGCCCTGGAACGGGCCCAGTATGGCGGCGCCTCCTTCATCTATGTAAAGGAGTAATCCCACGGCAGCCATGTCCTGCCGGTACAATAAGCTACAAGGGCGGCGCGCAGAACGCGCCCCCGGCCCTGACGGGGGATTTGCCCGCCCAGGGCATGTCCCAAAAGAATAAACGGAGAGCGACCCCTGGGGCAGGGGCCGTTTTCCTGTGGAAGGAGAGGTTTCCATGCTGGCTTTTCTGGGCTTTCTCACAGTAGCCCTGATGCTTGCGCTGATTATCTGGAAGAAGCTGACCCCCACTGTGGCCTTAATCGCGGCGCCGCTGGTGACAGGGCTCATCTCCTGCGGCTTTACGGTCACCGACCCGGAGGCCGCGCCCGGCCGCATCGACTTTCTGCAAAACGCCAAAAACCTGGGGGGCATGATCGTCGGGGCCCAGGGCAT
Organism: Acutalibacter sp.; assembly: GCF_056800975.1. NCBI lineage: Bacteria > Bacillati > Bacillota > Clostridia > Eubacteriales > Acutalibacteraceae > Acutalibacter > Acutalibacter sp. The sequence goes on along the minus strand of NZ_JBQISV010000008.1, from coordinate 21,077 downwards.
TGGCTCGGTGGCGGCTACCGGGGTTATGTTCCTGTTTTCCATTCTGTTTTTCGGCATTCTCACCGACGCGGGGACCTTCCGGCCGATCATCAGGGGCATCATCCGGCGCATGGGCGGCAACCCGGTGCTCATCACCCTGGGCACGGCTCTGCTGGCCATGTGCGTCCACCTGGACGGCTCCGGCGCGGTGACCTTTCTCATCTGCGTGCCTCCCCTGGTCCCCCTGTATGACGCCATGAGCATGAGGCGCACCACCCTGGCCACCACCGTGGCCCTGGCGGCGGGCACCATGAACATCCTCCCCTGGGGCGGGCCTACCATACGGGCCGCCAGCGCTTTGGGGGCCGGGGACCCGGTGGGTTTTTTTCTGCCGGTGCTGCCCGCAGTGGGGGTGGGCCTGGCCTGCGTGCTGGGCTTTGCGGCCATGCTGGGCCTGTGGGAGAAATCCCGGGCCGGCCGGCTGGCCCCGGCGGGAGGGGCCTATCAGGAGCAGGAGCTGAGCCCGGAGCAGCAGGCGCTGCTTCGTCCCCGGCTGTTCTGGGTCAACATCGGGCTCATTGTGCTGGCCATTGCCAGCCTGCTGCTCTCGGGACTGGCCCCGGCAGTGGTGTTTATGATATTTTATGTGCTGGCCACGGTAATCAACTACCCCAATGTGGACCAGTCTAAGGCCCGGGTGGACGCCCATGCCCAGAGCGCCATGATGATGTGCTCGGTGCTGTTTGCGGCCGGGTGCTTCTGCGGCATTATGAAGGGCTCGGGGATGATTGACGCCATGGCCAAGGCCCTGGTCTCGGTGATGCCGGACTCTCTGGCCCGGTTCTTCCCGGCCATCACCGGGGTGATCTCCATGCCCGCCTCCCTGGTGTTCGACCCGGACTCCTTCTACTACGGGGTGCTGCCCATTCTGGGCGAGACTGCCAAGGGCTTTGGGGTGGACCCGCTGATGGTGGGCCGGGCGGCTATTCTGGGCCAGATGACCACCGGCTTCCCGGTGTCCCCGCTCTCCCCCGCCACCTTTTTGCTGGTGGGCCTTGCCGGGGTGGACCTGGGAGAGCACCAGAAAAGGACCATCCCCTTTGCCCTGGCGTTGACCCTGATCATGCTGGCTGTAGCCATGCTGACCGGCGGCGTGAGCTTATAGGGACATCTGCCAGGCCCTTCCCCGCACCGCTCCCCTTGTTTGACGGGGAGCAGCAGAGGGGCGCATCCCCCCTCGCCAGTCAAAGAATAAACAGCGCGCGCCAGCCCGAGAGAATGGGTTGGTGTGCGCTGTTTGCCATTCAGGAGTTGTAGAATAAGATAGTACGCCAGTCTGAAATACTGTCGTTGATATTGCCGCAAGGCCCTGTCGCTGGCAAAAAGATATTCGAAAGCTCTGGCGCAAGGCCTGCCGCTATAGGCTCTTACCCTCTGTCAGAGGCAGGGGAGAAGCTGCCCAAAGGGGCCGTCCCCTTTCCCAGCCGGTCCTTCAGCCATTGCCGGACCCTTTCCAGGTCCGGGTCGCAGAGCAGGGGGAGAATCTCCGTCAGCTCCGCCGGGGGCAGGTCCCACCAGCGGAAGGCCAGCAGAAGGCTGGTCGGCTCTGGGTCAAACCGGCATTTCAGCTGCCTGGCGGGGTTGCCGCCAAACACCGTATAGGGAGGAACATCCTTTGCCACCACCGAACAGGCGGCAATGATCGCCCCGTCCCCCACCTTGAAGCCGGGCAAAATCACGCTTTCCCGGCCGATCCACACATCGTTGCCAATCACCGTGTCGCCCTTGCGGGGCAGCTGGGCCATATGGGGCGGGGTATTCTCCTGCCATGCGCCGCCCATCACGGCAAAGGGGTAGGTGGTTACACTGCTGACCCGGTGGTTGGCAGGCCCCATGATAAATTTTGTGCCAGAGGCAATGGCGCAGAATTTCCCAATTACCAGCCTGTCCCCGAATTCCGGGTGGTTGAACAGCACATTGTTCTTTTCAAACCCGGCAGGGTCGTTCTGGTCGTCGTAATAGGTGTACTCTCCCACCAGAATGTTGGGAGCCTGGACCACGTTTTTGATAAAGCACGAGGTTTTATATTCGTTTGGAAAGACCGCGTTGGGGTCTGGAATCCTTGTCATATACAATTAGGGCTTGTTTGAAAATAGAGGGAATGACGATTTTTTACCCAAAAGGGGTTCATTTCAAGGAAAAAACCGCAAGGCAATCTTCCGATTGGCGAGGATTTTTGACGCAGAAAGGGGCCCCTTCTGGGTAAAAAGACGGCGTTTCCGATTTTTCAAACAAGCCCTACCCTTTCTGTTTTTTTATCACCTCCCTTCCTTCGCAAAGTATGATGGCGACCGCCCGTTTTTTTCTCAGCTCTCTCCTCATTTTGCCGCTTCTCCATGCCTTTCCTTTTACTCTCTATATTTTATTATAGCACACCTGGCGGTGGGCAAGTCGCGGGGCCGCGAAGCGACACGCTACCGGCATCTACACTTTGGGCTTGTTCCCCGCGCAAAGCAGTTTGTAGTTATTATAGCATAGGGGCCGGGTTTGTCAACCCTTTGCCCCTTTCGCAAATTATGATGTAGGCGCTCCCTGGAAGTACCGGGGCCCTGAGCGTGAATCATAATAAAACAGCCCGATCGGCCGCGCCGTCTTGGGACAACGGCTTGCAACCGCGGCGGAGTTATGGTATACTTGGCGGGACAGAAGGGGGGCCTGTCAGTATCATGATGGGAAGGAGGAAAGCCCACAATGGAGCATGAAAAGAAGAAAGCGCTGCGCGCCCAGTATGACCAGCGGAGGCCTGACATGGGCATTGTCTGCTGGAAGGCCGGGGAGAAAATGTGGATCGCTGTCTCGAAGGACGCCAACGCGGACTATAACGGCAGCCTGTTTCAGCTGAAGCTCGGGTCCTGGCCCAACCGGGAAATGCAGAGGGCCTACACGGAAAACCCGGATGCCTTTACCTGGTCCCTGCTGAAAAAGCTGGACTATAAGGAGCGGGACGAGGACCACAGCGACGACCTGGAGCTGCTGTATCTGATGTGCATGGAGGAGTACCCCCAGGCAAGAAATAGGCCTTGCTGGGAGCGGCAATTTTCCAGGCAAGGCGGCGCATAACAGCAGGGCCGGGGGGATTTCCCCGGCCCTGCTTTCTGATTATCTTACGCTGTAACGTCTATGCCCTGCCGGTAGCTGTCCAGAATACTGGTGTCAAAGGGGGTTCCCCAGCTCCACCCCGGGTTGTGCTGGCGGACAAACCCGGCAAGCCGTTGGGCCTCGCTGTGGAACATTTCGTTCAGGGTCCAGGACGCGCTCAGCCGCTCTTCCGGCGGGAGGGACAGGGTATAGCTCCGAATGGCCCCGCTGATATCCTCCCCGTCGCTGACCCCATAGCCGTTCTTCATATGCTCAAAGGCAATCTGCCTGACCTGCCTCGCCGCGCTTTCGTCCACAGGAACGATTTTGCGATAGTCTCCGGCGTGGTTCAGGCTCATGCCAGGGGTGCCGTAGGGGTTGACATGGGGCCTGGCCTGCTGGCCCTGGGCAAGCTCGCCCAGCCTTTGCTGCTGCCGACTTTGTACAAGTCGGCTTTGTACAATCTGGTTGACTGTCATGAAAAGACCTCCTTGCCAAAAACCGCTTGCGCCGCCTGTTCGCCTGAGCGGCTCCTTACTTATATTGTCGGCTGTTTGGGGTAAAAAAGTAAGGCCTTCTTTTGAAAATGACGCGTCCTGCCAAGCTATTTATTTCAGGGGCCTTGCGGGCTCTCCCAGAGGCTCGGCCCTTCCACGGAGCAGGCGGGTGGTATTCTCCCCTGCATGATATCCCGCGAAAGGGCCCGTCTTCCGGGGGCGTCAATTCTGCTTCACCAATTCCTTCATCCACGCCACAGCCGGGTCCAGGTTCTGGGCGTTGGCCGCCACCCCTATAATCACGTCCCCGGTGTAGTAGCCTGCCTGGTGAAGGGGGGAGCCGGGCTTCAGCCATATGCCCGCCACCACCTTTCTGCCGCCCTGGCCCTCATAGGTATAGAGCGCATGGCCGGCCAGGTCCTCCTGCTCAATAAACAGGCTCAGGTCCACAAAGGCCTCCTGAGAGGCATAGGAGGCGAAAACCGCCTCGTCCGCGGCAAACAGGTCCAAATCTCCAATGCCGAACAGCGCCGCCAGCACCTGAACCGTCTCCCCGTCTGCGGAGGTGTAGCTGTCGTAGCGCAGGGTATAGCCTGCCGACACGTCTACGGTTCTGCCCTGCATGTCCTCCCCGGTCTGCTCCAAAAGCCCGGTCAGCACGGCGCTGTCTCCCGAATCGTCCGCGTTGACCAGCACAGCGTACACAGCGGCGTTGCTCCTGCCCGCGTTCAGGGCAACGGTGAGCACAGCCAACGCCGCCACGCTGAGCAGAACGATCAGCGGCAGCTTATAATAGTCCCACACAAACTCAAGCCGGCGGTTTTTTTCCAGCCCCTTCAGGGTTTTGATATCCTGGCGGATCTGCCCGGTCCATCTCATTTGCTTCCATCCCCATTTCGTTTTCCCGCGCACCATTCCACCGGGCTCATTCCACACAGCTTGCGAAACACCGTGGAAAAGTAAGAGATATTGTCGTAGCCCACCTCGCTGGCCACCTCGGTGACCGTGGCGTTGGTGGAGAGCAGCAGCCGTTTGGCCTCCTCAATGCGCAGCTGGTTGATATACTCCCGCAGGCTCATGCCCACCTCTGCCCGAAACCGCTTGGACAGGTAGTTGGGGGTGATATACGCCACAGCCGCCACCGCGTCCCGGTCAATGTCCTCCTTGTAGTGGGCCATGATAAACCGCTTTACATTGCCGATAATATCATCCCCCTCGCTTTTGCTTCGCAGGGCGCCGCTGACATAGTCGTACAAAAAGGAGGCGTAGTTGACCATGTCCACAGGAGAGCGGTTGGCGTTGCGGTCCAGCCGGCGGAGCTCCTCGTTCTGAAAAAGGACCCGGATGGGCATGTTGTTGTCCCGCAGGCAGCTGTGAAAGGCCTGAAGAATGTCCTGATGGAGCAAAAACATCAGGCTGCCGTTGTCGCTGTGGCTGTGGGATATTTTTTCCAACGCCCCGGACACCAGCGCAAGATATTTCTCCCGGTCGTTCTCCTTGACCATGCGCATAATCTGCACCTCGTCAATCAGGGAGGTGGTCGCGCTGGTAATATTGCGCACATCCCGCAGAAAATAGATGCTGCCCCCGTGCAGCATCACCTTGGGGATCTGCTCCCGGAGCTCGGCCGCCTCGGCCGCGGCCTGGTAGAGAGGGCGTTCGTCGCCAATGAGGCACACAGGCATCAGGGTGAGGTGCAGAGAGCACAGGCGGAAAAACTCCCGGGCCCTTTGAAAGCAGTCCTCCTCCGAGTGCTGGTCCGCCCGCATAAAGGTGGTGGTCCATATATACCGCTCTCCCACATTGACAATGGTGGAGGAGCAGCCGATGTGCCCGGTAAGCACCTCCTCGGCCAGACGGCTGTAGGTGTAGGCCAGCAGCTCCCTCTCCCAGCCGTTTTCGCTGTTTTTGGTGGTCTCCGCCTCCATCATAACCAGGCGCACAGGCATATCCGCCTCAAGGCAGGCCAGCCCGCTGCGGACAAGAAGCTTCTCGATTCTGTCCCGGTTTGTGCCGTAAAAGCCGTCGTGTATCTGCCGCAGCACATTGTTCTGCATGGTGTCCCGGGCGCTTTGGTCCTCCCCCTTTTCCGACTGGGCCAGATGCTCGTTCACCGAGGAGATCATCCGAAGCAGCGCCTCGTTCAGCTCGTCAAAGTCAATGGGCTTGGTGAGATAATTGGTAGCCCCATAGCGGACAGCCTCTCTGGCATACTCAAAGTCCTCATAGCAGGTGAGAAACGCGAACTCCGTATAGACGCTGTTTTCATAGATATACTTCAGCACCTCAATGCCCGAGACCTTCGGCATACCAATATCGCAGAGGATCAGCTCCGGGCGTTCTCTTTCGATAATGCCGATAGCGGCTTCTCCGTTATAGGCCCGCCGAATACATTGAATCCCCAGCTCCTGGCAGTTGAGCTGGCTTTGAATCACGTCTATGTTAGAGATGTCGTCGTCGCATACCAATAGCTTCACGTTAATCGCCATGCGATACGGAATTGGCACAAAAGGCGGTGAAAAAGCAGCCTTTTCTGCCCGGTATCGTTCCTTTCTTCGTATTTTTCACACTACTTCTCCCCTTTGGCTCCCTCTCCGGCGGGAATCCATATCACCGCCTTGGCGCCGGTTTCGGTGTTGAGCAGGCGCAGCGAGGCCTGGCGGTGATAGGAATACCGCAGCGTGTAGCGGATATTGGTGAGCCCCAGATGCTCCTTTGGGGGGAGCTCTCCCTCGGGCAGCTCGCCGTTGAAGTTGTCCAGCACCTCCTGTGGAAAGCCGCCGCCATTGTCCTCTACAGAAAGGGCATAGCCCGAAAGGCCGTTCTGCCGGGCAGGGCGGCAGTCGATGCGCAGCAGCAGGGGCTTATACAGGTCCAGGGCGTGCTTGAAGGCGTTTTCCACCAGGGTGAACAGCACCAAAAACGGGATGCGCAGCCCCCGGACCTCCTCCATGCACGCAATGGTGTAATCCACGCTGCCCGGAAAGCGGATCTGCTGCATCTCCATATAGTTAACAATATGGCTCAGCTCCTCGGCAACCGGCACCATGTCGCTTTGAATATTCATCATATAGCGCATATACCGGCCCAGCGCCTGCACAAAGGCCCGAATATCCTCCACCCGGTTCTGATAGGTCATATTGGAGACCGTGGTGATGGCGTTGAGATAAAAATGGGGCTTGAGCTGCGCCCGGACGATTTGCAGCTGATACTCCTGCTCCCGAATCGTCTTGTCGTAGGACTCGATGCGCAGGTTCTGTATCTGGTCGGCCATGCTGTTGAAGCTCTCAAACAGAATTTCAAATTCCGTGCTGCCCGGCTCCTGGCTGATCCGGTACTGGATGTTTCCGCCGCCAATCTCCTTGTGGGCATGCAGCAGGTGCTTCACCGGGTTGTCCACCTTTTCCCGCAGAACCGTGATCAGGGTGACAATCAGCAAAATGCAGACCATACTGGAAACCAGCAGCGCGCTGCCCACTAACCGGGTCCCCTTGTCAAAAAAGCTGGCGCTCTGCACCCCCCAGACCAGCTCGCCGTCGATTGCCGGAAAGGGCACCGACACGGTGATTCTGTCCCTGCGGCTGCCCAGCCCTCCGCCGCCGGCGTCCCAAAGCTCGTCAGACCAGTCTACGCTGCCCCCGGCAAACAGGCGGCCGCTCTGGGTGGCAATCAACAGCGAGTTTTCCGCCTCCATGGCAGAGGCCAACTTCTGAAAGTCGAAATTGGACACGCGGCTGATAGAGCCCACCCGATATTTCCCCACGGAGATGCTCTTGATAAAGCAGGCCTCTCCCGCCACCTCTGTCACATACCATGCGGCGTCGTTCAGGCTGGTGACATAGCCCCCCGCCTCCTCCTGGGCATACCGCTTCAGATGCAGCACCCTTTTGGCGCCCAGGCTGGTGGGGGCGGTGAACAGAAGCTTTTCTGTCTTCGTGTCCAGAATATACAAGCAGTCCGCGTCTCTGCTCACCTGCAGCTTGTCCTCCAGGGCGGACTGGCATGTTCGCTCCGCCTGAAAGGACAGGACCGCGTTTTCGTTGGTCACCACCACATTGGTATACACGGTCAGAAGCAGCTCCCTGATGTGCTCATGAATGGTGTCCAGGCGGCTTTCTGTGGTGCGCACCCATAGGGTCAGCGCGTTTTCATGCAGCTCCTGCAGCTGCCGGTTGCTCTGAGAAAAATAGAACGCATTGGTCCACACCAGAAAAAGCAGCACGGTTAATAGGACAGACACCAGCAAAGCCACAACGGACCTTCTCCAGGAACGCAGAACCTTTTTCATGTGAATCTCACCCATTCCCTGCCGTTCATCCCTGCTTTCCTATTATATCATAAATCTGTTCGGAGAAGTCCGGCGCTGTGACTTGGCATCGCCAAGTCATGCGCAGCAAAAGAGAAGCGCTTCGCGCTTCAGGGCTTCTCCTTGTGTTCGTCAGAACACATTATATCATAAATCTGTTCGGAGAAGTCCGGCGCTGTGACTTGGCATCGCCAAGTCATGCGCAGCAAAAGAGAAGCGCTTGGCGCTTCAGGGCTTCTCCCTGTGTTCGTCAGAACACATTTCGTCAGAACACATTATATCTCAGCTTTGAAATGAATGCAAACCAGAAGCCTGCCAGGCTACTGCCTCATAAACACAGCCTCGCCCTCCGGCCCAGAAACCGCCACCTGAAAGGAGGCGTCCGCCAGGTCGGCGCACAGCGATGCGCTGTGCCCGCCCGCTGTCCAGCGCACCGTCAGCCCGCTTCCCTGAGAGGAAAAGCGGATGTCCGCCTCTGGGGCAAAGGCCGGGTGCCGGCTGCGCAGCCTCAGCAGCCGGAGCTGCTCCTTCACCACCTCCCGCTCCCCTGCCGCTGCCATTGCCTGGGCGGAAAGGTTGGTGCGGTTGATCTCCTTGTGTCCTCCCGCTCCGGCCCGCTTCATGGCCTCATAGTCATTCTTTCCCGCAAACAGGTCCAGATACCACACCTGGGGCTTGCCGGGCATAAACAGCTGAATGGCCCTGGCCAGCAGCATTTTCCGGTCGTCCTCTCCCAGGGCGCTGTAGTAGGTGGCGTTCACCTGGTAGTAGACGTTTTTTGCCCCGTGCAGGTCCTTCACAAAGCCGCCCCGCTTTACCAGAACGCCGATGAGGCTCTGAATGCGCTCCTCCGGCAGCAGGCCCTGCAGGTCCAGCACCGGGATGCCATCGTGGCAGCCCAGCATGTTGACCGTGCGCATACCGGTTTCTATGACCTCATTGGCCCAGCGCGCCAGGCAGGCCCCGTCCTTCTGCTCAAAGGCGTCCAGCAGCAGGCCGGGCAGAAAGAAGTCGTACACCATATAGCCCTTCTCCGCAATACTGCGGTAGACGCCCTCCTGGTAGCTGGCGTGAATCTCCGGCAGCAGCCGCACCCCCCAGGGCCCGGCCATTTCCGTGATTTGGCTGAGGAGCTCCCAGGAGCCCGGCTCGTTGAGGAAGTTGCGGGCTCCCACCTCCTTGGGGGCATAGGCAAAGGCGTCCAGCCGGACAATTTTCGCCCCATAGCCTGCCAGCCTTTGCAGGGTCCGCCGGTAAAAATCCTGCACCAGCGGAGATTTGATATTCAAATCCATCTGCCCCAGATAATGGGTTCCTCCCTGGTTGTCCCGGTCCACCTGCTGGTAGAAGGTGTTCCAATAGGGCTTTTTGCCGCCCCCGGCCAGCTCTGCCACCAGCACCGGCAGGCCGGGCTTGCGGAAGAACATGCCGCCGATATACTCCGGCAGGGGTTCCAGCACGCCCTCCTGGTTCAGCTCGCCGCAGCCCTCCCAGAATTTGTTCCAGTCAATGAAAAAATCCTTGTAGGCAGAGGCCTCCCCCTTTTCCAGCAGGTCCTGAAACTGGGGCGACTGAACCGAAAGGTGGTTGAGAACAAAGTCCAGCTTTAAATCCACGCCCAGAGCCTGCAGGCTGTCCAGGTCCTCCTGAGAGGCCAGGTCCTCATTCAGGCCGTAGTCGATAATGGAGAAGCCCCGGTCCAGGTCAGAGTGGAACAGGCTGGGGAGGATGTAGAAGGAGGTAAACGCCCCCTGAACCTCCGGGGACTGCAAAAAGCCCACCGCCCCACTTAAATCTCCCCCCAGGCTGTCCGGGTAGGCGTTGAGCATGGGGCCGTTGTCATATGCGCCCGCCCTGTGCGCACCCTCAGCGTCCGGCTTCCATTCTGCGCCTGCACTCGTCATAGCTGATGACCTCCCCTGTCTTTGAAATGATAATGCTGGCAAAGGCCGCCCTCTCATCCAGCTTGGCCTGTTCCAGCTGGATGACCATTGTGATAAAGGGCGTGTCCGCGTTGGAATCCCGCCCTCTGGCCAGCCGGTACTCCCTGGTCTCGGCAGGCGTGTTGTACAGCAGAACGGGAATGTCTACCCCGGAGAAAAGCCCGCTGTTTCCGTGGGTCCACTCCAAAACCAGCGCCGACACCCCGGAAAAGTCCTTTTCCTCATACCACATGGCCGTGTCCTCCCGGCCCAGACGCTTCAGCCAGATTTTGGGCTCGCCGGCCCGGAACCGGGCCAGCACATCGCTGAGCTGGTCATACTCCTGTTCCAGCTCTGTGCCCAGATACCGGCTGAGGGCCTCCTTGCCGGCCTCCTGATAGGGCCTCAGCCAAGGCCAGCGCTCCGCCTGGCCGGGCTCCGGGTCCAGGCCCTGCTCCTGAAGGCTCTTCAAGGCAGCCGCGTTCTCCGGGGAATAGCACCCGGCCTTCAGCATGCCCCGAATGCCTGCCAGCCGGAAGCAGCGCATACGCTCTGCATCGTTCTGGGCGGGAATGCGGCAGGGATAATTGTCTCCGGACAGGGTGTAGGCCCCCACCCCCAGCTGGTTGAGATAATAGGTGAGCAGCGCGGCCACACAGGTCTTTCCCGCTCCGCTGCCCCCGCTGACAGAGACCACGGCCCGGCCCTGCTTCTCCGCCGCCTCCTTTAACAGAGGCAGCATGGCCCGAAAGGCCGCTTGGGCCTTTTTCACCGACTGGGGCCCGATCCACACCCGGTCTCCAGGCATATCTCCCTGGGGAATGTCCTCCGGGGCCTCTGGCGGCTGCCAGTCTGCGCAAGCGTTTTCCAGTCTTTTGATCACTTCATTTGACATGCTTCGCCCTCCAAACTGCGTTCATATTTATTTATCATACTCCCTGGGAGCAGGAGAATACCATCATAAAAGCTCAGAGCATTTTAGATTTTGTTCCCTTTTTTCCCATAGCCGCCGGCAGAAGGGAAAGAGGGGCCTGCCCTCAGGCAGACCCCTCTTTCTATAGGAGGAAACATGAATGTTTACACTTGTTTTATCAGTTTTTCCAGCCGCGCGGCCAGCTCTGCGCCCATGCGCACCTGGGTTTTCAACGAGGGGTGGGACACCGCCCCAAAGCCCTCGGTGAGCAGGTTCACGCCAATCAGCTTAAAGCATGCCACCCGCCGGTCGCCTGTTTCGCGGCAGTATGCCTCTACCACCTCTTTTATATTGTCCCAGAGATAGTAGTCCAACGGCCCCAGGGTGCAGACAATCAGAGCCTCCGGCCCGTTCAGCCGGCGCACGGTTTCTAAAAGCGCCCGGTAGCGGTCAGAAAACCAGGCCTCCTCCTCGTCCGCCACGGCCAGGTCTTGATAGAACCGCACCGGCCCCACATCGTTGGTGCCCAGGTTGATCAGCACAATATCCTTGCGGTTGTGTTCAAAGTCCCAGAGAGCAGGCGCACGGCCCAGCCGCTCGTGGCAGTACAGGTCTGTATACTCATAGACGTCCTCCATCTGCTTGCCGGGGAACCTGGGGTATTTTGCCCTGCCCGCCCCAATGCCGGACACGCTGATCATGTTGAACTCCGCCCCAAGCTTTCTGCCGGCCACTGCGCCGTAGGTCATCCAGCCGTTTTCCTCTGCGGTCTCAAAGAGGGCGTCCCGGTCCGGGGCCTCGTTTCCAAAGCCGCAGGTGATGGAGTCCCCGATGAACTCAATGGCAAGGCCCTTTTGGCGGGAATCCACAGGCCGCAGCTCCCCGTCTGTTTCCAGCGCAAGAAGCCCGGTCTTTCCCCGCATGTTCTCTGAGAGCTTGACCATGCGCAGGGTATGCGCCCCCTGCTCCCCGTCAAACAGGTCGTACCAGGCCTCCCGCTGGGCGCACTTGAACCGGCAGGTCAGGGTCTCCCCGTCCTCTCCCACCACCCCCACGCAGGGGTAGTCCACAGGAGCGTCCGGGGGCATTGGCAGCCTGTCCTCATAGGCAAGAATCCGCGCCCGGAGCCGCGTCCCCTCAAAGGCCACCGTAAAACCGGAGCAGGTCCAGTTAAAGAACAAAGCCTGGGTCTCCGTGTCAAAGAAGGTGCGGCCATGACATTTTACCATCTGGCCCAGGCTGCTTGCGGAATAGCTTTTCATGGGGCTTCCTCCTCTACCAGGGCTGTGAAGGGGAACGCCGGAAGCCCCGCGCTGTTGAACAGGGGCATCTCGCAAAAGTTCTGCTCTCCCAGCTCAATTTGCACCGGCTTGCCCCCGCGGAAGGCCTCGCAGGTGAGCAGCAGCCGGCCGCCCGCCACAGACACAGCGGGGAAGACCTCCTCGCCCTCTACCGTGACGCGGAGGGCCTGCCCCGGCTCCCCCTTCAGCACAAGCCCGCCGCCCCCGTCTTTGAACGCCACAGAAATCCTGTCGCCCTCCCGGGACGCGCCCATGTACCGGGGGCTGTCCGCCAGAATGTCCTCGCCGTACACATATTTTCTTGCCAGCAGGGCCAAACGCTCGCCCACCGGCTTCTTTTTTCTCACATGAATATTGATTTTGTCGCCAGCGTCCATAATACACACATTGTGCACTCCCGCAAGGGCGTCGGCCGCTGCCCGCTGCTTGGCCCGCATGACGTTGTAATGCTTGGCCCCTGTAATGCCCCGGCCCTGGAAGGGCGCAAGCTCCACCTGCAAAAAGGGCAGCTCCTTTCCCCACAGCCTTCGCCAGCTCTGTATCAGGGTTTTCATGCTCTCGTCGTAGAAGTCCTGCCAGCCCCGAAAGTCGTCGTCCTCCCCCTGATACCAGACCACGCCCCGCACCGCGTAGGGGGCCACCTTTTTCAGCATGTTTTCATACAGCCCGCCGGGACGGACCGCTCCCCGGGGGCCCACCATGTACGGGGTGTAGTCCATGGGAGGCGGAGGCGGCGGGGCTCCGTTTTTGAAAAGCTCCTCCAGGCCAATGCCCATCATAAAGTCGTTCATCCGCTTTTGCTCCTCCGGAGGGGGCTCCCGCTGGGGCTGGTCGGAGAGGGCAAAGTATTTTTGCAGGTCAAGGGCCCTGCAGCCCTCCTGATACCAATCCAGCACCGGCTTCAGCGCAGGGTTGGCCTTTATGTCCTCTGGGTCTGTCCAGGCGGCGGCAGGCGTGCCCCCCCAGTTGACCCCGATGAAGCCCACCGGAACCCCCAGGCTTTCCCGCAGCTTTCGACCCATATAGGCCGCTGCCGCGCTGAACATCCCCCGGTTCTCCCTGCCCGACCAGGCGCGCCAAAAGCCCTCGTCCGGGTAGGGCTCCTTTTCCACACAGCCCACGAAATTTGCCTGGGGATAGCGGATAAAGCGCAGCCCCGGGTCCTCCCCGGTCTGGTACATCTCCTCTGCATCCTGGTCAAACTTCAGATGGAACTCCATATTGGACTGCCCGCCGGCCAGCCAGACCTCGCCCACGGCCACATCCTGAAATGTCAGCCGCTCCCCGGTCAGCTGGGAGGAGACTGTCATCTCCGTCCGCTCTGTTGCCGGCATGGGGGGCAGCAGGGCCCTCCACCGGCCCCCCTCCGCCCTGACAGTCTGCCGGCTGCCGCCCAGAGCAACGGTCACCTGGTCGTCTCTCACGCTTCTGCCCCACACCGGGACAGGCTCGTCTCGCTGCAGCACCATGTGCTCGCCAAAAATCAATGCAACCTGCAATTTCATGCGCTCATCCCCTTTACAAAATCCTTCCCTCCGTGTCCTTAAAGAACCTGTCGCAGTCCCGGGCCGCCATCTCCGGGCATTCGTCCGCGCCGCCGTGGCCCAGGTGCTGATAGGTCAGCAGCGAGGCCCCGGGTATGGTCTGGGCGATTTGCAGGGCGTCCTCCGCTTTGGCCAGGGGGTCCAGACCGCCGTTCCAAATGAGAACCGGCACCGGGATTTTGGACAGCTTTTCATAAAAATCCTCCCGGGAGACCGCGCCGCAGCAGCTCATGTCCCCCTGGTTGCGCACCGTGAACTCCTCCCTGGTCCGGCTCATCAGAATCTCTGTGTGCTCCTTATGGTTTGCGGCCCTGCGCGCCAGACGCTGAGGGTTGTTGGTGGGCCAGCTTTCCATCCAGGCCATTTTTTCCAGAGCCTCATAGTTTCCCACCAGCTGGTCCGGGTCCGGGGCCTGGAAGGGCGGGCGGGCCTCGCCGCTGTCATGATACTGGGCAATTCCGTCCACGCACACAAAGCCCCGAAGGAGCTCCGGCCTGTGGAAGGCAATATGCCACCCGGCCCAGTTGCCGTGGGACACCCCGGTGTAGTAGAAGCTGGGAATGCCCATTGCCCCGGCAAACCGGATGAGATCCTCCCCCCAAATTCTGGTGAAGTTCTGGGGCGTGGGGCCGTCAATATGGCTGGACCTGCCATAGCCCCGCATATACACCAGGAAGGTATGATAGTCGTAGGGCTCCTTGCCCAGCAGCTCCATGTGGCAGTCTGTCAGAAAGAAATTCTGGGTGGAGAGCAGGTATTTGTCCCCGCTTCCAAATTCCTTGTAGGCCAGGGTCACGTCCCCCAGGTCTATGGTTTTTATTTCACTCATCCGCAATTCCTCCATATTCGTCGTTTGGGGCCTCTTGAAAATAATTATAGCAAGCCGGACCGCGCCGGCAATATCAGAAAAAGTGAACCGGCTTTTGATTTTGTTGCCGGTTTTGCACTGGCCGGGATTTTTTATTGCAAATGAAGTGTACATATTTTAAGGCAAGGCCGGCCTGGATTATGGCAGAATAGAAGGGGAAAAGACCGTGAACAGCAATCGGCGCAACGCAGAACCCATGTAGAAGGAGGAAAAACTATGCCAGAAATCAGAGAGCCGGACCGGTTGGACAAGCTTTTGGACAAGCAGTTTGTCATGACCGACGCAGGCCGGATCGACCGGATTCGGGACCTGTACACCACATTCAACGACAAGGTGGACCTGGACGCCCTGAAGCAGGGCGGCTACATTGACGCAGTAGACAAAATGATGGAGCCCATTACCATGAGCCTGGACGACCACGCCCCGGAGGTGGTGGCCTATTGGGCCAAGCAGGGGATGGTCAAGGAGTTTCACGGCCAGAATGACGTGATGAGCTGGACAGAGTATGAGGCCCGCACCGGCTACCATTGGGAAGACACGGAGGGCCAGGCCCCCCAGAACACCCGGAAGCTGTGGAACTCCTTTGTGCCTGTCTCCGCCTTCCGGCCGGAGAACCGGGACCGGAAATACCCCGCGGTGGTGGTGCTGCACGGCGGCTTTAACCCCATCAGCGTCATCGATGGCTGGGGCTGGGTGCAGGAGGCGGCCAGGCGGGAGTGGATTGTCATTGCGCCCTCTTTGGAGCTGGACGACATCATTGCCGAAATACTGGAAAAGGCGGAGCAGCTGTACCCCATTGACAAGAGCCGGGTGTATGCCTGCGGCTTCTCCTATGGCGGCTTCATGTCCAACCTGCTGGGCAACAAGCGCCCCGACCTTTTCGCCGCCGTGGCCCCCTGCGGCGCGCCCATATCCAACGGCTTTTGCGAAAAAGCCCTGGGCCCTGAGCCCCAGACTCCCTTTGACGGCGTATCCAGAGCCGGGAAGATGGGCGTCTACATGCCTGTTATGAACATTTATGGCAACCTGGACGGCTTCCGCTTCCCCTTCTATGATTTCAAGGATTACTTCACCGGGGAGAGCGGCACAAAGGACCTGATCGACGGCGTCAACGCCTGGGCGCGGGTCAACCATGCCGCCGGGATTTCTCTGGACGCGGTTATGGCCCTGAAGGACCGGGAGGACGTCTCGGTTGAGGAAAAATGCATTGGCCTGCCCTTGGAGCCGGACTGCCGGGAGACCATAGAGCGGGACGGCATCACCAGCTATATTGCCAGCCTGAAAAGCGAAGACGGCATTGTGCGCACCCGGATTATGTGCACCATGAACATGCCCCACTGGCCCACCCCGGAGATGTCCCGGCAGGCCTTTGCGTTCTTCTCCCACTTCTCCCGGAACCCGGAGACCGGGGAGAGCGTTTATCACCCATAAGCCATACAAATAGCACGGAGCGGGGAAAGCCTCCCCGCTCCGTTTTTGTCTCCGCTCTGTCTGCGCTACAAAATGCGCGCCTCTGTCTCCGGGTCGAACAGGTGCAGCCTCTGGGGGCTCCACGCCATCCCCACCCTCTCTCCCGGGCGGTATCTGTCAAAGCGGGTGGCCGGGACCACCGCCAGCAGCTCTTGTCCCTCTGCTTTTAAATGGACATGCAGCTCCGCCTCCACCGGGTCCGCCTGGCTGACCACTGCCGGGATTCCGGCCTCCCCCATGGAGATGTGAACCGGGCGGACCCCCAGAATCACCCTGCGCCCATTGTCCTGGGGGGTGAGGGCCGCGCATCTCTTTTCCGGCAGCGGAAGCTCCTGCCCCAGGGCCTCCACCGTCCAGCCCTTTTCCCTCCGCCGCAGAGCCGCGGACCGGATGATATTCATGGGCGGCGTGCCCACAAAGGCCGCTGTGTACAGGTTGGCCGGCCGGTTGAACAGGTCCCGGGGCGGGCCGATCTGCTCTATTCTGCCGTTCTGCATCACTACAATCCGGTCTCCCAAGGCAAAGGCCTCCTCCTGGTCATGGGTCACATAGACAAAGGTGGCGCCCAGCCTCTGGTGCAGCGACTTGACCAGGCCCCGCAGCCTGCGGCGCAGAACCGGGTCCAGGTTGCTGAAGGGCTCGTCCATAAGGAACAGCCTGGGGCGGCGCACCAGGGCCCGGCCTATGGCTATGCGCTGCCGCTGGCCCCCGGAGAGCTCCCGGGGGTAGCGGTTCAAAACCCCCTCCAGCTCCATCAGCCCCGCCACCTCCTCTACCTGACGCTGAAGCTGCTCTCTGGGAACATGCTGGCTTTTCAGGGGAAAGGCCAGGTTTTCATACACCGTATAGTTGGGGTAGAGGGAATAGTTCTGAAAAATCATGGCAATGTCCCGCTGCTCCGGGGGCAGCTCCACAATAGAGCGGCCGTCCAGCAGAATGTCCCCGGCAGACACCTCTTCCAGACCGGCGATCATCCGCAGGACCGTGGACTTGCCGCAGCCGGAGGGGCCCAGAAGCACCACGAATTCCCCCCGCTGGATTTCCAGGTCAAAGCCCTGTACTGCCAGCACCCCTTCGTTTGTGGTGTAGGGCTGGCTCTCCTGCCGCTGCCGGATGGCCTTTGCCCGCTTTCTGCCAAACAGCAGGCCCTCTACCTTTGCAAAGGGGTATACCTTTACCAGTCCCCGCAGGCTGAGCTCACTCATCTTCCGCCCCGCTTTCCGGCTCGTCATACAGCCTTGCCATTTCCAGACTGGGCATGGAGGCCGGGCCCTCTCCGCTGCTGCCGTCTCCGGCCCCCTCCTCCTCTGTCTGGGCAAGGCCCCTGTCGGCCATAAATTTCTGCAGCTGCTTTTCCACCCCGCCGCAGATCAGGTCCATATACAGCCCTGGAAGAATCAGCAGCACAATGGGGTAAAAATCGATCAGCAGCGCCACCAGCACCAGCAAAACCAGCCGCAGAAGGGTCTTCAGGGGATTCTGTCCGGCAAAGTACAGGGCCATGCGCAGATACATCCCTATGCCGCCCTCAAACCGGGAGAGGGCAAAGGGCAGGTGGAGCGTTGCCGCCGCCCAGACCAGGGCAATGACGCAGCCAATAAGAAAGTAGGCCACCCCAAAATTGTTTTGCTGCTGCATCCGCCAGCCGTACCACAGGGTAAAGGACAGCAGCCCGCCGCTGCCCAGCGCAATCAGCGAAAGGGGCAGGCCCTTTCTCAGAGAGCCCTTCAGCGCGCGGAAATAATCCCCCGCCACCCCGTTGCCGTTCTCCCGGATGACCTTGGTGGTGGTATGAAAAAGGGCGGCTGTGGCCGGAATGACCGTGACCACCGGTAGGCAGCACAGCACCCAGAAAAAGCTGACGATCATCATGTTGGCAATGCGGACCATGGCGGACATCAGCGGATTGTCGTACTGAAAGGCTCCCATATTCTCTCCCCCGCTCCACTCAGATTCCCGGACTCTCCACCACCGCCGTCCCGCCGGCCGGGATGCGGCAGCTGCTTTTGCCCACCTGAATCCACAGGTCCGTGCAGGTGGGGTTGTAGATCTTGCTGCCGTCCGCAGAGTATATCCTCTGCCGGAAGGCCAGGATATATGCCGCCAGCTCGGTATTTCCCGCAAACCAGACGTCCTGAGAAAAGCCGGACACATAGCGCAGCAGCTTCTCCATTACATCCCAGTTTCCGTCTGCGTCAAACTCATAGGCATGGCCCCAAAGGTAGAACAAGGCCGGACCAAAGGCCGGGCCCTCACAGAATTTCTCCGCCAGGGGCATCAGCTCCGGGTCATTGTGGTGGCAGGTGGGATGCCACTCCAGCATGTCCTCCGGGATGGAGAAGCTGTGGGTCGACTCCACCGTGCGGGCCCCGATATAGCCTGCCAGCCTTAAAAGCTCCTTCACATTTCCGTCATAGGCGCCAAAGGGGTAGGCGAAAAAGCGCACCAAAGCGCCGGACAGCCGTTCCAGGGCCCGGCGGTCCTCCACCAGCTCGTACATTGCCATGGGCGTGCCCACATTCTGCAAAAAGGAATGCCACAGGCTGTGCCCCGCCACCTCGTGGCCCTGGTAGAGGGTCCCGACCTCCTCCTCCGTCACCTTGGAGATATCCGTCTCCCGCCCGGAGACCACCGCATTGCCCTGAAAGCCCAGTATGCCGGCGTTCAGGTTAAAGGTTCCCTTAACGCCGTATTGGTTGAACAGCTCCACCAGACGCCTGTCCTGCACCACGCCGTCGTCATAGCTGAAGGTCATGGCCTTCTTCTTGCCGCCGGGGTACAGCATAAAATCGTTTCTCTGTCCCATAATACAGGGTCCTCCCTTGCTTTACAAGGGATAGGCATAATCCTCCAAACAGAATTATGCCTATCCCTCTCTGTATTCTCAAGCTCTGCTTATATCGCAAACGCACTTGAAAACCGGTATTTACCGATTTTCAGGCAGGGCGGCGCGGGCACGCCTGAGCCGCCTGGTTCAAAAGAGGTATCACTTCTTTTGAACTGGGTTAACTATACCTGCTCCGCGCGAATGGCGTCCTCCTCTTTTCTGGGGAAGGGGAACGCGGAATTGGTGCTCTCCTCCACGTCGATCTTTGTGCCGTCGAATTTGAACAACAGCTTCTTGGTCAGGCAGGTCTCTGTCCAACGGCAGACCACCTGGAAGACGTTTTCCTCCAGCCACCCGCCGCTGGCCACCAGCAGCTGGGTCTGGGCGTCGGGGGTCTTCACCAGGTTGGTAAAACGCCCGCCATAGGTGGCCACGCGAATCGCCTCTTTGCTGCCGTCCGGCTGGGTGACATTCCACACGCAGCCATAGCAGTCAAAGTCAAAGGAGAACTCGCTGACCTGAATGCTCTTGGAACGGCCCATGAAGCTGCGCATCTCAGGGGACAGCTCGCCGTTTGTGACCTTGTATTTTTTGCCGGAAATGGACTCGATCCGGGGGCTGAAGGGCCGGCAGACAGGGTTGGGGGTGTTCAGGCTGGCCAGCTTACGGACCAGCCTGTCTCTGGCCTCCTCATTCTCCGGCACATCTCCGCTGCCGATCTTCTCCAAAAAGTCCCAGGTCAGGTCCAGGGTGGTCTGGGCCCAATGTGCGCCCACCGCAGTCTCGGTGATGGCGATGATCATATCCTGCTCAGGGCACACAATGGTGAACTGGCCCATAGCCCCGTCCGCCCGGTAGACGCCCTTGGGCTTGCACATCCAAATCTGGAAGCCGTAGCCCAGGAAATTGTCAAAGGCCTGGGGGTTGTTGATGGACTCTGTGGCAGACTCGTTCTGAAGGGTGGTGGCCAGCTTCACATAGTCCTCGGCCAGGATGCGCTCCCCCTCCCAAACGCCGCCGTCCGCATACAGCTTCATCAGGCGCAGGTTGTCCTCTGTGGTAGCCAGCAGGCCGCCCCCGCCGGTCTCCATGCCGTCGGCCATGCAATACCAGCGCAGGTTCTCCGGGTCAATGCCGATTTTGTGGAACAGATGCTGGCTGAGAAACGCGTGCAGCCCCAGGCCGGTCTTTTTGCGCACAATGGCGCCCAGCATGGTAGAGCCCACTGAATTGTACATAAAGGTGGTGCCGGGCTCATGGTTCACAGGCGTGTGCAAAAAGTCGCGAATCCAGTTCTCCGAGTTTCTGGGCATTTCATCCATGCCGTTGCCCATGCACAGCACGTCCCGCACCTTCAGGGCCTTCAGGTTCTCGCTGGGGTCCTGGGGGGCCTCCTCCGGAAAAATGTCAATCAGCCGCTCGTCCAGCTTCAGCAGGCCCTGGGTGTAGGCAATGCCCACTGCCGTGGCCGCATAGGTTTTGGTGTGGGACTGAAGCCCGTGGCGCAGGTTGGGGGCATAGGGCGCCCACCAGCCCTCGGCGCACACCTTGCCATGCCGCATAATCATCAGGCCGTGCATCTCTGTGTTGCTGTGCTCCAATGTGTCGATATAATGGAGGATGTCCTCGCTTTTGATTCCTACAGCCTCCGGCGTGGTTCTTTCAAATTCCTTGCGCATACTGAAATCCCTCTCTTTTCTTTTATATAATTTCTTATGTCATGCTTATTAACCCTTTACGCCGCCTACCACCATGCCCCGCACCAGCTCCTTCTGGATGAAGGGGTAGACGCACAGAATGGGCAGAATGGCAATGATGGCAATGGCCATGCGCGCGCCCTCGGTGGGCATGGACTTATAGGCCAGAGCGGCGGACTCGGCGGCAGTGTCGCCGGACTTGAGGAAAGCGATGTTGTCCATCAGCTTCTTCAGGTAGACCTGGATGGTGTAAAGCTTGGTGTCGGAAATGTAGTACAGGCCGTTGGT
Source organism: Acutalibacter sp. (assembly GCF_056800975.1). Taxonomy (NCBI): domain Bacteria; kingdom Bacillati; phylum Bacillota; class Clostridia; order Eubacteriales; family Acutalibacteraceae; genus Acutalibacter; species Acutalibacter sp. The sequence goes on along the minus strand of NZ_JBQISV010000008.1, from coordinate 327 downwards.
CCAGTTGTTCCAGTAGCCCAGGGCGGCGAACAGGCCAATGGTGGTCATAACCGGCTTTGACAGCGGCACCATAATCCGGGCGTAAATTCCCAGGTCATTGGCCCCGTCCAGCCGGGCCGCCTCAATAATGGAATAGGGTATGTTGGCATTGTAATAGTTGCGGACCATCAGCACGTTCATGGCGCCCATCAGGCTGCCGGGAAGAATCAGGGCCCAGATGGTGTTCTTGATGTGGAAGATGCTGGTCCAGATGATGTAGCTGGCGGTGAGGCCCCCGTTGAACAGCACGGTGAAGAACAGGATAAAGGCGAACACATTCCGGTATTT
>NZ_JBQISV010000007.1:0-47484 GCF_056800975.1 Acutalibacter sp. | reverse complement strand
CGTCCCTCCGGCGTTCAACGCCTGTGAATACAGGTTCTTACTCCTCTGTCTCCGGGGCCGGCTCCTCTGTCCCGGCAGGAGGGGCGGCCTCCTCCTTCTCCTCTTCCTCCTCGCCGAAGAAGCCGCTCTCAGGCCGGATATCGATCTTCCAGCCTGTGAGCTTGGCGGCCAGGCGGGCGTTCTGGCCCTTGTTGCCAATGGCCAGAGAGAGCTGGCTGTCCGGCACAGTGACCCGGCACTCCTGCTTCTCTCCCTCTTCCAGCCGGACAGAGAGCACATTGGCCGGGGACAGGGCCGCGGCAATAAACTTCTGGGGGTCCTCGCTGTACTCGATAATGTCGATCTTCTCGCCCCCCAGCTCCTCTACAATCCGGTTGACCCGGTCGCCCCGGGCGCCGATGCAGGCGCCTACCGCATCTACCTCCGGGTCGCGGCTGACCACCGCCAGCTTGGTGCGGGAGCCCGCCTCACGGGACACAGCCTTGATCTCCACGGTGCCGTCGTAAATCTCCGGCACGCCCAGCTCGAACATGCGCTTCACCAGGTCTGGCCGGGTGCGGGAGATAATGACCCGGGGGCCCTTCTCCTCCTCCTTGATGCCCACCACAAACACCTTGATGTGGTCCCCCTCCCGCACAGCCTCGCCGGCAATCTGCTCGCTTTTGGGCAGCACGGCCTCTGCCTTGCCAATGCGCAGGGACAGGGCCCCGGAACGGGGGTCGACCCGCTCGACCAGAGCTGTCACCAGCTCCTGGTGCTTCTCCTGGAACTCCTGAAGCATCTGGCCCTGCTCGCTCTCCCGGATGCCCTGGCGGATAATGTTCCGGGCGGTCTGGGCCGCTACCCGGCCAAACTGCCGGGTGTCCAGCTTAATGCCCACCGTGCCCCCCACCTCCGCCATGCGGGAAATCTCCCGGGCGGCGTCCAGCAGCATCTCCCTGTTGGGGTCCTCCACTTCCTCTACCACCTGCTTGTTCAGGTATACCTCAAACTTTCCGGCAGCCGGGTCTACCGACACCTCCACGTCCTCATTGTCATACATCTTTTTACAGGCGCTGGCAATGGCCTTTTTGATCCGGTCCAGCATAAAGTCCACTGGAATACCCCGCTCCTTTTCCAGCAGGCCCAGGGCCAGGAACAGCTCTTCATTCCCCTGCTGCTCGGGTTCCTTTTTCTTCTTGCGTACCATTTTTCCGCTCACTCCTTACTGTATTCTCTATATGAATGCTTGTGTTTTCCTTTTGCTCCGGTTGACTCCTTCCCGCCGCTTTCCCGGGGGGCCTCCCCAATGGCGGCTCTCCCGGTCCGTCTTTCGTGCAGGCAAAGCCCCGGGAATTTGCAGCCGGGCGCGCCGCCTGCTGTCAGCCCTCCTCCTGGTCCAGTCCCTCCCAGGGGCCGTCTATGGCGCACAGCCAGGCCAGCTCCTTCTTCTCCAGGGTGCAGCTGGTCTCCTCGTCCAGCTGCAGCTCCAACCGGCCCTCCTCATAGTGGAGCAGCAGGCCTTCCAGCTCTCTGGTCCCGTCCTCCAAGGGGCGGATGAGCCTGGCCCGCACCGGCTGGCCCATGTAGGCCTCATAGTGCTCCGGCCGGGTCAGCTTCCGGTCCGGTCCGGGAGAGGATACCTCCAATACATACTCCTGGGGCACCGGGTCCTCCTGGTCCAGAACAGGGTTCACCGCGTGGGTCATGTCCACACAGTCGTCAATGCCCACGCCGCCGGGCTTGTCAATAATGATTCTCAGCACCCATTCGGCGCCCTCTTTTCCATACTGGACATCCCAAACCTCCAGACCCAGCTCCGCCGCCAGGGGCTCTGCCAACGCCCGCACCCGTGGGGCCACGCCTGTCTTTGGCCTTTTCTCCTCGCTCATACCCTTCTCCCCCTTCCGAATGCCCCCGCCGGGGCCCGCAACCGTCATAACAAGACGAAAGAGCGGGTCGCCCCACTCTCTCAGTCTACCTTCTATTACCATACTAATTGATATTATAGCACTCTGGCGCTGGAAAATCAAGGGCTTTTTGCGCTTTTCCCGGCTTTTTAAGCCTCCAGCTGCCGGGAGAGGAACATGGACGCCGCCTTCACGCTCTCCGCTGCCTCGCCGCTCACCTTGGGCGAGGACTTCTCCCCCTTGAGCAGCAGCACCGCCCCCATGGCGTCGCCGGAGGACACCACCGGAAACACGGCCATGGCCGCCGCGGGCATGTTCTGGGCGGCGAGCACCGTGTTCTCTCCGTTGGTGAGGAACCACCGCTTGCCCTGCACCAGCTCGTCCAGCTGCACCGAAACAGGCTTATGGAGCAGGTCCTTTTTTACCGGCCCGGCCACGGCGATGATCTGCTCGGTGTCGCACACCGCGGCCGCGCAGCCGGTGAGGTTGACCAGGGTCTCGGCATAGGACTGGGCCAGCTGGGACATCTCGCCCACAGGAGAATACTTTTTGAGAATGACTCCGCCGGACACGTCGGTGAAGATCTCCATGGGCATCCCCTCCCGGATCTTCAGCGTCCGCCGGATCTCCTTGGGGATGACCACCCGGCCCAGGTCGTCGATGCGCCTAACAATTCCCGTTGCTTTCATATTTCTCGTCCCCTTCACGCATAATAGTAGTAATAAACGGTCCGGGCTGTCAGGCCCTTTTATCCGGCCTCGCGTCCGCCTCCCATTCCAGGCTGCGCTTTTCCCTGCCGCTCCGGTCCGCCGTCGCTTACGGCCATTAGTATTTGCGGACATTTTCCTTTTATTATCAAGATTTTGAAAAGCTTCACAGCCTTGTCCGCAAAAGGAAGGGAAACGCCGGCCCTCCTTTGACAGACGGCCGGCTGTTTCTGGGTGGAAATATTGACCTGCGCGGGTACAAAGAGGCATGGCTGCTAAGCTGTCAAGCAAAGGTTGACAACCAGACTGCGCTCCGCTTACAGGGGCAGGCTTTAAGATTCTGCTTGAAAATGCCGAAACATGGTCTGTTTTGACCAGAAACGGTGGTTTCGGCGTCAAAAAGCCTGGAAATACGGCAGTCCTTCTTGCGTTTTTTCTTTGAAGCACTCGTTCCTGGCCAAAAAACCAAGATTTCTCCGGTTTTCAAACAGGCCCTGGGGACCGCCATGCTCAGGGCGTTTGCAGCATCCAGTCTACACAGGCGGCGATGAAGCTGTCCTGCCGCTCTTTAAAGTCTGTGCTGCCCCAGGCCCAGGCCGGGCTGTAGGGGGTGAGGGGGTGCTTGTCTGAGGCCATCAACGCCACGGCGCACTTCATGTTATAATAATTGCACACATTCACCATGGCCGAGGCCTCCATGTCCACCCCGGCAGAGCCCAGCCCCCGCCAGCGGGCTTCTTTAAAGTAGGTCTGCCGGTAGGGGGCGTCGGTGGTCACAGTGTCCAGGGGCTTCACCGCAAAGCCCCGTCCGGCCAGAAAACCCCCGAAGCCTTCCAGGTCCCAGGGCAGGTCGGGCACAGCCCACGCCGGGTCTGCCAGGTAATGGCAGGAGACCCCCTCCTCCGCCAGCAGCCGGGAGGGCAGAAGCACGTCGCACACGTCCACCTCCTCCGCAAAGGCCCCGCACAGGCCTGCTACCAGCAGCTCCTCTACCCCCAGAGCATGAAGGGACTCCACCGTACAGGCTCCCTGGGGTGCGCCCCTGCCGCCGTCCAGAAAGCACAGGTCCTCCCGGTCTTTTATGGCGTACACCGGGCTGTAGGTGATGAAGCCCGGCAGGCGTTGGCTCAGCAGCCGGGTTTCATAGCGTTCCTCCAGCACCGGCAGGCCCCGGCCCAAACAGAAGACCACCGCTCGCCGGGGCAGGGCCTGAATGGCCCCTTCCGCTTTCTTGCTCTCAATATGCTGCTGGGCAGTGAACACAGGGGCTGTATGGTCGTCCTCAAAAAACCACTGCATGTCCGATTCCTCCTTGATCATTCTTCCGCTTCTGCCAGGGCCCGGTAGATCTCCGACTTCCGCACCCCGGTCTCCTTTGCCGCCTGCTTTGCCGCCTCGCTGGCGGACTCCCCTGCCTCCATCCGCTGCCGGGCCAGCTCCACCGCGTCTTCTATCGTATTGCCCTCCTCGACCGGCGGGGCCTCGGCTCCCGCAACCACCAGCACATACTCCCCCCGGGCCTCCTGCTCCCGGTAGTGGGCGGCGGCCTCGGCCAGGGTAGTGCGCCATACCTCCTCATGGACCTTGGTCAGCTCCCGCACCAGGGCAATCCGCCGCTCTCCGCCAAAGGTCTTTTCAAAGTCTCCCAGGGTGCGCCGGAGCTTGTGGGGCGCCTCGTAAAAGATCATGGTCCGGGGCTCGTGCTCCACCTGGCGCAGGTGCTCCCGGCGGCTGCGCTTGTTCATAGAGAGAAAGCCCTCAAAGGTAAACCGGCCGGTGGGCAGGCCGCTGACCGCCAGGGCAGATATGGCGGCTGTGGGGCCGGGCACCACATACACCGGCAGGCCCTCCTGGGCGCAGGCGGCGATGAGGGTCTCCCCTGGGTCGGACACAGCGGGCATCCCCGCGTCGGACACCAGGGCGCAGGTCTCTCCTTCCCGCAGTCTTTGAAGAATCGCCTCGCCCCGGCTGCGCTTGTTGTGCTCAAAATAGCTGAGCAGGGGCTTGTGAAGTCCCAGATGGTTCAAAAGCTTTTGGGTGACTCTGGTGTCCTCGGCGGCAATAAAGTCCGCCCCTGCCAGGGTCTCAGCGGCCCGGGGGGAAAAGTCGCCCAGATTGCCGATGGGGGTGCCTACCACATAGAGCGCCCCCTTTTCCAGCTGGTTATTCATGCCGGCTCCCTCCATTTTCCGTGTAATCTCCGTATATCTCTTCCATTTCCCGGGTGACATGCCCCTCCCCGTCCTGCATAAACAGGGTGGGCTCCGCTGTCAGCCCGGGCCTGCCCCCCAGACGGCATTCCAGCAGAAACAGGTAGGGGGCCTTGTCCGGCCGCTGCTGCACCAGCCGCAGGCGTTTGGGCTCCAGGCCCCTCTGGCTTAAAGCGGCAGCCGCCTCCGCCAGCCGGGAGGCCGGCAGGCAAAGGCACAGCCGCCCCCCGAATTTCAGCCCATACCGGGCAGCGGCGGCCAGGTCCTCCAGGGTCAGATCCCGACTGTGGCGGGCGGTCCGGCGGCTGGGGTCCTGAGAGGGCAGGCCTGCCCCGGCAGGGTAATAGGGCGGGTTGCAGGCAATCCGGTCCAGACCCTGGTGGGGCAAAAGCTGCCGGTAGTCCCGGGCGTCCCCTTGGGTGACTGTGACCAGCTCCTCCAAGCCGTTCTCTCTGACAGAGCGCGCCGCCAGCGCCGCCGCCTGGGGCTGCAGCTCAATGGCGGCCACATGGGCGGGCCGGGCCCGGGCGCACCACAGCAGAGAGATGGCTCCGCAGCCGCAGCCCAGCTCGGCGCAGCGCTCGCCGGGGCGGGGCAGGGAGAAATGGGCCAGCAGCAGGGTGTCGGTGGTGAAGCCGTGGCTGGGGCTTACCAGCACCCGCAGGCGGCTTCCCAGGGGTTCCCAGTGTTCCATGGGGGCTCTCCTTTCACGAAAAAACGGGACCCGAAATTTTCATTCGGGCCCCGCTTTTCTGCTGTTTAACGTTTAGCCCTCCTGGGGCGCGCTAACAGGGCAGACACCGGCGCAAGCGCCGCAGTCCAGGCACTTGTCAGGATCGATCACATACTTGCCGTCGCCCTCGGTGATGGCGTCGGCAGGGCACTCGCCGGCGCAGGCGCCGCAGGCGATGCACTCGTCATTGATGGTATAAGGCATAGGGAACACCTCCATGTAATTTAGGCGGCGGAGCAAGTCCACGCCGCGCTTGCTTCTATTCTACCATATTTCTGTGAAATTGCAACTGTTTTTACGAATTCCTGTCCGGGATTTTTTGCCGGAGGCGGGGAATCAATCCAACAGCATCAGGTCGCGGATGTACTTGATGGTGTAGCGGATGCCCTTCTCTCCCTTTTCGCCCTGCCAGGTGGGAGAGTGGGGCTCAATGGCCAGATACCCGTCGTACCCATACTTATAGAGAATGGCGAAGAAGGCCCGCCAGTTGATCACATCAATGCCCGCGGGGGGATTGTCGTACCAGTTGTTGCCGGCAAAGGCCTTGGCCAGCAGCTCGTCCTTGAGCTCGGGATGGGTCTTCAAAAAGTCCATCATGGCCCACTGCTGGGGCTCCCGGGAGTCTCCCCGCTGGATGACGCCCTTTACATGGCAGTACTGGAAGTGTGCGCCCCACTCCAGGCCCTCCTCCAGGTAGGCCCCGTTCTGGCCACCATGCACAAAGCTGTGGGAAGGGTCGTATTTGATGCCCAGGCCCGGCACCTCGCTGAGCACCAGCTTCCACTGCTCAGGCGTGCGGATGTAGTTGTCGCCCATGCAGCAGTTGACAATGGCGGTCTCCATGCCTCGCTCCTTGGCATAGGCCACAATGTCGTTGAGCACATGAATGGCCGCGGTGATGTTCTGATAGTAGCTGAGCTCCTGGACATAGTTGACGCTGCACAGGTAGTGCTTTGCCCCCAGGTAGGCGCCAAAGTCAATAACAGCCTTCACGTCCTCCCACTCGGCGGGCTTTACCTCTCCCTTTTCGTCCAGAATATGGCTGGCCCAGCGGCCTACCGCGCCCACCTCCACGCCGGTGCGCTGGCTGGCGGTCTTCAGCTCCTCCTGGACAGCGGTGAGCTCTGCCACAGGCACGCCGAAAAAGTCGGGGGGATTGCAGTCGAACTCCACAAAGTCCAGGCCCAACGCCTTGGCCCGGTCAAAGCTCTCAGCTTTGGGGGGCACGATGATTCCAAGCTTCATAATGATTCCTCCTATTGATGGTTTTCTATTTTATAATTTGATGCTTTCTGACTGGGTCTGACAGGGTTAAGGACAGCGTCCTCCGGTCTCTTTCTTCTCGTTTTGGGCTTGTGCTGAGAGAGAGCCGCCGGCCTGCGGGCTGGTTGCTCTGGTTACTCCATTCTGCCGTCTCCGGCCATCAAGTCTGTCAGCTCCTGGATGCGCTCCAAGGGGAAAGGAGGCTGGGCCAGAGGCCGCAGGGCGATGGACATGAGCAGCATGGGGTTGTCGTCCGCAGCCACCCGGTTGGAGCTGAGGGCTCCGCAGCGCTTGCACCGGTGGATGATGGCCCACTCGCCGTTTTTGCGCACCCACACGCTGATGGGTTCCATCTGGCCCCCGCAGTCTGCGGCCCGGTCGCCGGGCTCCTCGTCCACATGCAGGCTGGTCAGACAGTTGGGGCAGTGGTTGCGGTGCTGGGTGCCCGCCGCTTCCGGCGTCACCAGCCGCCCGCAGTGCTTGCAGGTAAAGCTGTCGTTGCAGGGGTGGTTCTGGTAATAGCCTTTTTCAAATTGCCTTCTTTTGTTTTCCCGGTTCAAATGACCATCCTCCTACCAAAATTTTCCGGCAGTACGGCTTATTTTATTATAGCGGAATTTTCCGCTGCTTGCAAGAGGGGAATGGGGCCGGAAGGGGAAAAATTCCCCAAAAGCAGGAGCACCCTGCGGGGACGCAGAGTGCTCCTTTGCCATCAGGCTGTTGTGCCGTTTACTTGCTCTCGCAGGGAGTCAGACCGAATTGGAAGGAGAATGCCTCCTCATTCAGCTGATACTCAGGCAGCAGCATGGGGCCGCAGCTGTTGGAGCCCACGCCGCTGAGCTTGTAGTCCACGCAGAACACGGTCTCGCCGCAGGGCTCCAGCTCATAGTCGTGCATCTTCTTGGCCAGCTCCTCCTGGGTGTAGACAGAGGCGTTCATAGAGAAGGTGTCCGGGCTCTCGGCCTTGAGGGCAAAGCCCTGGCCCTCTACCGCAGCCCAGCGGCAGCCATAGTGGGAGCCGTTCTCCTGGGGCTTCAGATAGTGCTCGGTCTGGCCCTCTACCGTGCCGCCGTACACGCCCAGGCGGGAGGCCCGGTGCTTGTCGATGTAGCTCTCAAAGGGTCCGTAGCCGAAATACTCCACCTTTGCGAAGCCCTTGGGCAGGAACATGCGCACGCCGAACCGGGGCAGGTAGGGGAAGTGCGTATCCCGCTGGCCCTTCAGGGCGCACTGGATGCGGCCCTGGGCGTCCACGGTCCACTGAGCCTCCACCTCTACAAACCTGGCGGAGACCAGTGCGGCAATGCCCAGGTGGCACTTGACCACCGCAGCGCCCGAGGCGTCGTTTTCCGCAGTGACAGAGTACACCCGCACGGTGGGCCGCTCAAACCCTGCCTCGTGCCACTTGAGCTTCACATACTGGTCGTTGTCTGTGGGAGCCCGGTACAGGTTCCACTCCATGGGACGGGTGAGGAAGCTCATATTGTGCCAGCAGACTTCGCCAAACAGGCCGGTCTGCCGGTTGAAGCTGTAGCGGAAGCCCTCGCCGGTGAGCACGATCTCCCGGCGGGCGGAGGCGATCTCCACCTTGCCGGCAGCGGGCGCGGCCAGGGCCGGCTTCTCCTCGCTGAGGACAATCTCGTCAAAGCCCAGCTCATGGCCTGCGGCAAAGAAGGGGCCGTCGTGCCGGGCCGTGTAGATAAAGGTAACGGTGCTGTCGCCAGTGGTGGGCAGGCCGTCCACTGTGACAGCCGCCTCGCCGTGGGGGGCAATGGAGGGCATTTCCAGGTCTCCGGTGCGGGTGATTTTCCCGTTCTCCATCACCTCATAGCGCAGGCAGGCAAAGTCCTTGGCGTCGGTAAAGTCCCGGTAATTGTGCAGGGTGAAGCTGTTCTCCCCTGTCTTCACCGCCCGGACAGGACGAATGACGTTTTTGAACTCCTTGAGGCCCGTATGGGGCGTGCGGTCCGGGTACACCAGGCCGTCCATGCAGAAGTTGCCGTCGTGGGGGAACTCCTCATGGTCGCCGCCGTAGCGGTAGATGGGCCGGTTGTCCGGGGTCTGGCCCCCGTAGACCGCGTGGTCGCACCACTCCCACACAAAGCCGCCGCAGAAGCCGTCGTGCTTCATAATCAGCTGCTGATAGTCCTCCGCGTCCCCGGGGCCGTTGCCCATGGCGTGGATGTACTCGCACAGAATGTAGGGAGGGCGGCGGCCGTTCCAGTTCTCGTCAATCTCCGCGCCCTCAAAATACTCGGTCAGAGAGACCCGCTTGCCCCATGCCTCGCCCGCAGGCACAGTGTGGGTGTACATGCTGCTGTACAGATCCAGCATGGAGAAGTCGGGCTTGCGGACCTTGTGGTAGACCATGCAGCCCTCGTAGTGCAGCAGGCGGCTGGGGTCATAGTCCTTCACCCAGCGGCCCGCAGCCTCGCCGTTCTCGCCCCAGCCGCTCTCATTGCCCAGGGACCAGATGACCACCGAAGCGTTGTTCTTGTCCCGGTGCACATTCCGCTGGTTCCGGTCCACAATGGCCTCCTTGAACTGGGGGTCGTCCATGGAGTCCGCGTAGTTCTCCATGCTGTGGCCCGCATACTTCACCGCGAAGCCGTGGCTCTCCAGGTCCGCCTCGCCAATGACATAGAAGCCGTACTCGCTGCACAGCTGGTTGAACCAGGGCGCGTTGGGGTAGTGGCTGGTGCGGATGGCGTTGACATTGTGCTGCTTCATCAGCAGCAGGTCACGCACAGCCTGCTCCCGGCTGATGGTGTAGCCGGTGACCGGGTCGCTGTCGTGGCGGTTGACGCCCCGGAACTTGATGGCCACCCCGTTGAGCAGCACCACCCCGTCCTTGACCTCGATCTTCCGCAGGCCCACCTTCTGGGTGATGGTCTCCTCCTTGGCGGAGAGGGTGAGGGTGTACTGATGGGGCTGCTCGGCGTTCCACAGCACAGGCTTTTCCACAGAGAAGCTCAGGGCCCCGGAGCCGCCGGAGAAGGAGGCCTCGCCCACTGCCTCGCCCCCCGGGGCGGTGAGAACGGCTTTCAGCTTAATCTGGCCGTCGGCTTCCAGCTCCACGGTAATATCCGCGTGGGAGAAGTCCTCGTTGAAGCTCTCTTTGACAAAGAAGTCCCGCAGGAAAGCGGCAGGACGCTTGAGCAGGTACACGTCCCGGAAGATGCCGCTCATGCGCAGCTTGTCCTGGTCCTCCAGATAGGTGCCGTCGCACCACTGGAGCACCAGCACGGTGACGGTGTTGTCTCCGGCCTTTACCTGGCTGGTAATCTCAAACTCAGAGGTGCTGTGGGAGACCTGGCTGTAGCCCACAAACCCGTCGTTGACCCACAGGTAGAAGCAGGAGTCTACGCCCTCAAAGTTCAGGAAGTAACGGTCCTCGGACTCGTCCAGGGTGAAATGCCGCTGGTAGAGGCCGCAGGGATTCTCCTCCGGCACAAAGGGCGGGTCGCAGGGGATGGGGAAGCGGACATTGGTGTACATGTGCCGTCCCCAGCCGGAGCACTGCCAGCAGGAGGGCACCTGGATGGCGGTCAGGTCTCCGGCGGCCACATTGCCGTCCTCATCCACCGCGTCCAGGAAGGAGTCGAAATAGCGGAAGCCCCACTCGCCGTTCAGGTCCAGTACCCGGGGGCTGTCTCCCGTGGGCAGGTAATAGGCCCGGGAGGGGCAGGCGCCCAGGTGCAGGACCGAGGGGTCCTCGTGGTAGCAGGCAGTCAGCTTGCACATAAAAAATGATCCTTTCTTTTTGCTCAAAATTTGACTTTCCGCTCGGAAAGCACTATACTATATAAGCTACCCTTAGCTTAACATGGCGGGGCTGGAATAGTCAATAGTTTTTTTGCAAAATGAGAACAAATATTATAATTATTTTTCTTCTTCCCTGTTGACAGCCTCCTGGCCGTGTCTTTTTTCAAAAAGCTGCTAATCTATTTGTATGTGAGGAGAGATGGATCATGATCCCCGACATCTATCTGGGCGCGGCCTTTTGCGGCTGCGCCCTCTGGGCCGCCCAGCGCCGCTTTTCCAGCCGCCGGGAGAAAAGCTTTCCTGTGCTGGCGGGCCTTCTGCTGCTGGCGGCTCTGGTGCTCCGGCTGCTGCTGGGCTACAATTCCGAGGGCTTCAGCGTGGACATGGGCACCTTCAAGTCCTGGGCCAGCACAGTCCACCAGGTAGGCTTTCAGGAGATCTACCAGCAGGACATGTTCCTGGACTATCCCCCGGGGTACCTCTATGTGCTCCGGCTGCTGGAAATCATCCGGGGGACCTTGGGCCTTGCCATACAGGGCCAGGCCCACACCCTGGTGATGAAGCTGCCCTCCATCTTCGCGGACCTGGCCTGCGGGGGCTTTCTGCTGGTCTTGGGCCGCAGAAAGCTGGGGGACCGGGGCGCGCTGCTGGCAGCGGCCGCCTACCTGTTCTGCCCGGCGGTGTTCGTCAACTCGGCCCAGTGGGGGCAGGCGGACTCCTTCTGCACCATGATTCTGCTGGGCTCGGTGGTTCTGCTGTATCAGGAGAAGTACCCTCTCTCGGGGCTGCTCTACGGGCTGGCGGTTCTCTGCAAGCCCCAGATGCTGGTGTTCGCCCCTCTGTACTTATGCTTTACTGTCAAACGGAGAAAATGGCTGGGACTGGGACTGGGCGTGGGCTGCGCTCTGGCCGCTATTCTGGTTGCCGCCGCCCCCTTCACCCACAACTTCAACTACTGGTGGCTGATCACCAAGTATCAGTCCACCATGAATTACTATGACTATTTCTCGGTAAACGCCTGCAATTTCTGGACGCTTATCGGCCGCAACTGGCAGGGTATGCCCCAGGGCTCCATGGGAACCTTCTACACCCTGCTGGCCCCTGTGCTGGCCACCGCTGCCTGCGGCGCGCTCATGTTCCTCTCCAAGCGCAAGGACGCGGTGTTTGCCGCTGTGCCGGTGCTCATGGGCATTGTGTACCTGTTCGCGGTGAAAATGCACGAGCGTTACCTGTTCCCGGCGTTTCTGTTTCTGCTTATTGCTTTCCTCTTTACCAAGGACAAGAGGATGCTGCGGGCCTACGGCTTCTTTACCGCGGCAAACTACCTTAATGTAAGCTATGTGCTCTGGCTGTTCCGGGAGCTGGGCGGCAGCTACGACCCCAACGCCATGCCCTTTAAGCTCATCTCCCTTTTGCAGCTGGGGGCCCTGGCCTATATGCTGTGGGCCTATTTCCAGGTGTATGTGCGGGACCGGGTATTCGAGGCGGAGCCTCCCCAGCCCAAGGCCAAAGCCGCTGCCGCTCTGGCCCCGGAGGACCGGAAAATGACCCGGCTGGACTGGATTGTCATGGCGGGGGTCACGCTGGTCTATGGCGTGGTGGCCTTCTGGCATCTGGGGGGCGCTGTGCTGCCCACCACCAACTGGACCCCCAACGAGGGGGAGAGCGTGGTGCTCCACTGCAAGGAGACAGCCAACAACCTGATCTTCCTGCCGGGCCTGTCTCCCGACGCCAACCACTACGCGGCCCGGGTGGGCTCTACCATGAAGGTGGAGACCAGCGAGGACGGGGAAAACTGGACAGACTGCGGTGAGACGAAGAACAGCTATGTGTTCGCCTGGAAGACCTTCTGGCTGGATACCCCGGGCAGCTATGTACGCCTCACGGCCCTGGACGGCTCGGTGACCATCAGCGAGGCGGGGCTCTTCCCCGCAGGGGCTGACAGCGCCCCGGAAATTACCGCCGAAGGGCCGGGGGCCCAGGCCCTGTGCGACGAGCAGGACACAGTGCCTGTGCGCAAGACCTATGAGAATTCCAGCTACTTTGACGAGATTTACCACGCCCGCACAGCCTATGAGCATATTCTGGGCCTGGAGCCCTATGAGAACACCCACCCGCCCCTGGGTAAGCATATCATCTCCCTGGGCATCCGCATGTTCGGGCTGAACCCCTTTGGCTGGCGGTTTATGGGCACGCTGTTCGGGGTGCTGATGCTGCCGGTGCTGTACCACCTGTGCAAGCAGCTGCTGGGCAAAACCTGGCTGTGCGGCCTGGGCGTCCTGCTGTTCGCCTTTGACTTTATGCACTTCACCCAGACCCGCATTGCCACCATTGACACCTACTCGGTGTTCTTCCTGCTGCTCATGTACGACGCGATGGTGTGCTTCCTCTACAAAGACATTGTCAAGGACAGCATGAAGTCTCTGCTCATTCCCCTGGGGCTCAGCGGCGTCTTTATGGGCCTGGGCGTGGCCAGCAAGTGGACCGCCGCCTATGGCGCGGCGGGGCTGGCGGCGCTGTTCTTCGGCAAGCTCATTGCCTCCTGGCGGTCTGAGGCCAAGGGGCACAGGTCCACTGCCCCTGTGATGCGCCGCTGTGTGCAGCTGTGCGGCTGGTGCTGTCTGTTGTTTGTCGCCATCCCCTTTGGCATTTACTTCTGCGCCTTTTTGCCCATGACCACCCTGCCCCACAACGCGGACCGCATGATGTGGGCCTTTGGCAACTATCAGAGCACCATGTTCAACTACCACTCCAAGCTGGTGGCGGAGCACGACTTCGCCTCCACCTGGTATGAGTGGCCTCTGGTGAGCCGCCCCATCTGGTACTTTGGGGGCGAGTCGGCGGACGGCAGCTACAGCACCATCTCCTCTATGGGCAACCCGCTGCTGTGGTGGTCCTTCCTGCCTGCGGCGGTGTTTGCGGTGCGGCAGTGGTTCAAGGAGCGGGAGCTGGCCTGCGGCGTGGCCCTGGTGGGCTTTCTGTCGGTATACCTGCCCTGGGTGCTGGTGCCCCGGCTGACCTTTATCTACCACTACTTTACTGCGGTGCCCTTCCTGCTGGTGGCGCTGCTGGCGGCGTTCGGGTACATGTCCCGGCAGGAGAAGGGGCGGCTGACCCAGCCGGTGGCCCTGGGGCCGGTGCAGGTGAAGCCGGTGCAGCTTGCCCTGGGCCTGCTGGCCGCGGCCAGCCTGGTGCTGTTCGCAATATACTTCCCGGTGATCTCCGGCGCGGGCACCACCCGGGAGTATGTGGACTCTCTGGAGCTGTTCACCTCCTGGTATTTCGGCTGACCGGCGGAAAACGGCAGGCACCTGAAAGCTGTCAAACCCAAGGACAGGAGGGGCGTTAGATGTTCCACAGGCGGCTGACGGATGAGGACAAAAGAGAGCTCTGCTCCTGGCGCTATGCGGGCGAATACGCTGTCTACAATCTTCCCTCCTATGAGGAGCTGCTGGAATCCAGAAGCGGCTTTATGGACCCCGAGCAGGAAGCGGGCTACCTGGCTTTTCTGGTGGACGGCCTGTTGACCGGATTTGTCCATATTATGGAGACGCCTGCGCAGGTCCTCATCGGGATTGGGGTCCGGCCGGAGCTCTGTGGAATGGGCTATGGCTCCCGGATTTTAAACGAAGCCTGCGAGCTGATACACAGGCGGTTCCCCGCAAAGCCCATTGTTCTGGTGGTGCGCACATGGAATCTCCGCGCCATCCGATGCTATCAGAGGGCTGGGTTCAGAATAGACGGCCCCCCCTACGAAATGGCAGTGCCAGACGGCAGGGCGGAATTCTTTAAGATGAAAAAAGACAGTGTCCCAAGATTTTGAAGCAGATTCCAAGAGCTTGTACTGATAGAATTTGCGCCAGGATGATAGAGCAATATTTTGCCGGTGGCAGCGCAGTCAGCGGCAGAATTACCGAAACGGCGGCGCAATATTCTGTTGGTACAGGTTTTGAGCGCCTGGTCCTGAAATAAGACGTGCGATTGAGCGCGGTCAGCCCTGCGGTTGACAGGCGAAGGCTGTGTGTGATAGCGCAAAATACGCGAGCAATCTGTGTGCGGATAATTTCAGGCTCTAATATTTTTTGATTGAAAGGAGCCATCTCTATGGCCGTATTTGCAACCTTTTTCGACCACATTCTTGACATGGCCCGCCAGCGCGATATCTCTGTTGACAAGGCTTTGGAGGAGACCCGGGCTCTGGGGGTCACCCAGGTGGAGGTCTCCGCGGCCACTGCCCGGCGGCATATGGACGCCCTCACCAGGGGTCTGGCCGGGCTGGGCATGACCATCTCCTCTCTTCCCGTGTTTTTCGACTTTGGCCGCAACACGGACATAGAGAGCCAGGCCGGGCCCATTTTTGAGCTGGCCAAGGACCTGAACGCGGACCGGCTGCTGGTAATCCCCGGGTTCACCCAGGGGACCCCGGAGGAGACGGAGATTCAGACCCGGAACATGCTTGAGGGCACTGCCCGGCTGGGCCAGCTGGCCGAAAAGGCCGGCCTGAGCCTGGTGATGGAGGACTTTGACGGGGCCGCCGCCCCCTTTGCCACCAGCGCCGGGATGCTGCGCTTTCTGGAGGCCTGCCCTCAGCTGTCCGCCTGCTTTGACACCGGCAACTTCCGGTTTATGGCGGAGGACGAGCTCTCGGCCTATGAGGCGCTGCGGGGGAAGATCACCCATGTGCACCTGAAGGACCGGCTTTTCACCCCAGTGCATGGGGACGAGGGGCCTGAGGCAGTGGACGGCGTGACCCTTTACGCCTGCCCAGTGGGCCAGGGGGAGATCAAAATCTCCCAGGTGCTGGAGCTGCTGAAGCAGGACGGCTACAGCGGAGTCTACACGGTGGAGCACTACAATGCCCGGGACATGCTGGACTGTCTGAGGCAGTCCATGGTCTGGCTGCGGGAGCGGCTGGACTGAGGGGCCTGTCCCCGGCTCTGTCCAACATAAAAAAGCCAGCCCGGCGGAGAAGCCTTTCCGCCGGGCTGGCTTTTTCATCGTCTGTCAACCAGAGAATGTAGGAGTAAATCTCTGGCCGGCTGGCGGCAGAGGGGGTTCTCAGTCCGCAGCCAGCTGGTCAATAAAAAACGCGCTGGTGCCGGCAAGCAGCCCCCGGCTGTCCTTTACCTCCACCCGGAGCCAGCCCTCCTTGCCGGTCAGGGGGAACTCCGCGTATTCCAGGCTCTCGCCGGGAAGCACCTGCTTGCGGTAGTAGTTCCGGTTTTCCAGCTTGACGAAAATCTTCTCCACCGGAGAGCTGTGGATTTTCAGCAGCCCGTCCTGAATCTCCACCCCCTTCAGCTGGGGGCCCATGGACCAGTAGAAGCGGTTCTCCCGCAGGGCCTGGATCACGCTGGGGTAGTCCAGCCGCTGGGCGGCAATTTGGACAAAGCCCCCAAAGGAGTCGCCCTCCGGGCCGTTCAGGGGGTAGGCGTTGTGGTTGTCGTCCGTGGCAAGGGCGCCAAGCCGCTGGCCCGCGCGGAGCATCTCGTCATAGGACTGGGGATTGAAGCCGTAAAGCCCCTCTACCTCGCAGCCGTGGTTGTAAATCTCCATGGCGAACAGGCCCCGCAGATCCTTGTAGTCGTCATAATTCTGCAAGGACCAGTAGGGGTGGTTGTAGCACACCAAAAAGCCCAGCTCGTTCATTCGGGCAATGTACTGGTTCAGGGCCTCCTTATCGTCATAGGCAAAGTGGGGCAGCAGGTCCAGCTCCTCCCGCCGAGGGGAGGGGGCGGTGTCAAACAGGTTCAGATGGTAGGTCTTGCTCACCGGCCAGTCCTTGCCCTGCTCGGTCAGGTCAACCTCCACTGCCGCCAGGGCAAGAAAGTCCTCGCTGTCCAGCTCCTTATGCCAGACATATTTCCGGTGGTCGGTGAAGGCCACAATAGAGTAGCCCTCCTTCTGATAAGCGGCCTTGGCCTCCTCCGAGGTAAAGCGTCCGTCTGAGACAACGGTGTGACTGTGGAGATTGGCCTTGTAAAAGCCGGTTTTGGGTAAAAGCACCTGATCTTTCAGCATCTTTCCACCTCCTTGCGGTTCTGTTTTCAACGGCTGGCCCGGCAAGGGGCAGGGGCCGTTGGAGCCAGACGCCGGGAATTTTCCTAATCTTACCACGGGGGGCTGGGGAAGTCAAGAGGGGCCCCGGCATTTTCAGGCTTTCCCCATCAGAGGCGGGCAGGGCGAATTCTTTTGTTGAACATAAACAGAGAGGGAGAATCATCAATTTTAAAAATTTCTTTCGGAGAACCAAGAAAATCTATGAATAAATTGTAACAAAACGGTTGATTTTCTTTGAATATGCGGTTATACTAATAGCGTGCCCCGAACAGGTTTCCGGGGCCCAATCATTTTAAGGAGGGCGAAAGATTTGGAAAAATTACTCGCGCACTTTAAGCTGAAGGAGCATGGCACCGACGGAAAAACCGAAGTCATTGCCGGCATTACCACCTTCCTTTCCATGGCGTACATACTGGCGGTGAACCCCAGTATGCTGGCCGACGCCGGCATGGACCAGGGAGCGGTGTTTACCGCCACTGCCGTGTCCGCCGCCATTGCTACCATCATCATGGGTGTGTTTGCCAATTACCCGGTGGCGCTGGCCTCTGGCATGGGGCTTAACGCCTACTTTGCCTACACCGTGTGCCCTATGCTTACGGGCATGGGCATCACCGACCCCTGGAAGGTGGCCCTCACCGCCATTCTGGTGGAGGGCGTCATCTTCATCATCCTGTCCATTTTCAAGTTTCGGGAGACTCTGGTGAACGCTGTCCCCGCCAACCTGAAGTACGGCATTTCGGCGGGCATTGGCCTGTTCATCTCCATTGTGGGCCTTAAGGGCGCGGGCATTGTCACCACCGACGCCTTTGCCATTGTGGGCGAGGACGGCGCCGCCACAGTGAGCTCCTCTACCCTGGTGGCTCTGGGCAACCTGGGCAGCGCCGAGGTGGTGTTGGCCTTTGTGGGGCTCATTCTCATTGGCGTTATGTGGCATTTCAAAATCAAGGGCTCCATCCTGTGGGGGATTCTGGCCACCTGGGTGCTGGGCATCATTGCCCAGCTGTGCGGCTGGTATCAGGGCTTCTCTTTGATTCCTGACTTCAGCGGCGGCTTTTTGCCCCCCTCCTTGGCCCCCACCTTCTTCCAGTTTGACTTTGGCTTTGTGGCCGGGCATTTTGTCAACTTCGCGGCTATTGTGTTCGCGTTCCTGTTTGTGGACCTGTTTGACACAGTGGGCACCCTCATCGGCGTGGCCGACCAGGGCGGCCTGCTGAACAAAAAGGGCGAGCTGCCCAACGCGGGCCCTGCCCTGATGAGCGACGCCATTGGCACAGTGGCTGGCGCGGTGCTGGGCACCTCCACAGTCACCAGCTATGTGGAGTCCACCGCAGGCGTGGCCGAGGGGGGCCGCACCGGCCTCACGGCCATTTCCATAGCCATCTTCTTTGTGCTGGCGCTGTTCCTGTCCCCCATCTTCCTGGCCATCCCCAGCTTTGCCACCACCCCGGCCCTGCTGTTTGTGGGCCTGCTGATGATGAAGTCTGTGCTGAAAATGAAGTTTGACGGGGACATTGCCGACGTGGTAGGCGGCTTTTTGGCCCTGGTGATGATGCCCTTCACCTACTCTATTGCCAACGGCATTATGTTTGGCATTGTGGCCTGGGTCATCCTGAAGCTCTGCACCGGCAAGGTAAAGGATATTCATCCGGTCATGTGGGTCTCCTTTGGGCTGTTTGCGCTGCGCATTGTCACGCTGATTCTGCCCATGTAAGGGACTGAAATATTTCATCGCCTGAGAAGGAGGGAGCCGCTGCTCCCTCCTTTTGCTTTGCCGGGGAGCGGCGGGGTGCTCTGGCAGAGCTTGAGGGAAGCCGTGGATGCTGGCCTGGTGAAAGCAATGCCAGGCTTGGTGGGAGTCGATATTGGACTTGGGGAGAGCCCATGCCGGGAGTGTTCAGAGGGCCTGTTATGCAATCAGTCAGGCAGGATGACTTTTGTGCTTCGTCCCTCCACTCGGCCGTTGGAGAGCCGACAAAAAATCTTCGTTTCAAGAGAGTGTCCCTTTTGCAGATTTTATATAGAGGTCCTGCCTAGGTCTCCGTTCCGGGAACTCCGGATGAATGGGTAATTACAGGGAACTGCCCCTGTAAATCAGTCCCGCTATAAAATGCGCGAAAGGACACTCCCCCGTACAACTAGGGGCTTTTCAAACCGGTGTTTTCGTGTTATAATAAACGATTAGAAAATGAAGAAACGCGCTTTCATGGAGAAAGGATGTCAGTAAAATGGGTATCAGAAACGATTTGAGAAACGTGGCGATTATCGCCCATGTAGACCACGGCAAAACCACGCTGGTGGACCAGCTCCTGCGCCAGAGCGGCATCTTTCGGGAGAACGAGGCTGTGGCCGAGCGGGTGATGGACTCGGGCGACCTGGAACGGGAGCGGGGCATTACCATCCTCTCGAAAAACACGGCCGTAAAATACGGCGATACAAAAATCAATATTGTGGACACCCCCGGCCACGCGGACTTTGGCGGCGAGGTGGAGCGGGTGCTGATGATGGTGGACGGGGTCATTCTGCTGGTAGACGCCTTTGAGGGCTGTATGCCCCAGACCCGCTTTGTGCTGAAAAAGGCCCTGGGCCTGGGCAAAAAGCCCTTGGTGGTGCTGAACAAGATCGACCGTCCTGGCGCCCGCCCTGCCGAGGTGGTGGACGAGGTGCTGGACCTGTTCATTGAGCTGGGGGCCAACGACGACCAGCTGGAATTTCCCGTGGCCTACTGCTCTGCCCGGGTGGGCTACGCCACGCTGGACCCGGAGAAGCCCGGCACAGACATGACCCCTCTGTTTGAGATGATTCTCCGAGAGGTCCCCGCCCCAGAGGGGGACCTGGACGGCCCCACGCAGGTGCGTTTCTCCAACATTGACTACGACGAGTATGTGGGCCGCATTGGCATTGGCCGGGTCGAGCGGGGCGTGATCAGGACCGGCCAGCAGGTGGCGATTTGCGGCGGCGGAGAGGAGGGCCACAGGAATGCCAAAATCACCAAGCTCTACCAGTTTGAGGGTCTGAAGCGGGTGGGCCATGAGTCTGCCGGGGTGGGCGACATTATTGCCGTGTCGGGCATTGCCGAGCTGAACATCGGCCAGACCGCCTGCGCTGCGGACTGCATCGAGCCCCTGCCCTTTGTAAAAATTGACGAGCCTACCGTGGCTATGCTGTTCAAGGTGAACGACTCCCCCTTTGCCGGGCAGGAGGGCAAATATGTCACCTCCCGGAACCTGCGGGACCGGCTGTTCAAGGAGGTGGAGACCAATGTGGCCATGCGGGTGGAGGAGACGGAGAGCATGGACGCCTTCAAGGTCTCGGGCCGGGGAGAGCTGCATCTGTCCATTCTCATCGAGCAGATGCGCCGCCAGGGCTACGAGTTCCAGGTGTCCCCCCCTACTGTCATTCTGAAGGAGAAGGACGGCCAGAAGCAGGAGCCCATGGAGCTTTTGATGATTGAGACCCCGGACAGCTATGTGGGGGCAGTGATGGAGAAGCTGGGCCCCCGCAAGGCGGAGCTCATCAACATGGGCGCCCGGGAGGGCGGCATGACCCACATGGAGTTTAAAATTCCCGCCCGGGGGCTGATGGGCTACCGCTCAGAGTTTCTCACCGACACCAATGGCAACGGTATTATGAACCATGTGTTTGAGGGCTACGAGCCCTATAAGGGGGACATTGCCCAGCGGCAGCAGGGCTCTCTGGTGGCCTTTGAGACCGGCGCCGCCACAGCCTATGGCCTGTTTTACGCCCAGGACCGGGGCCGGATGTTCATAGGGCCCGGCGTGGAGGTGTATGAGGGGATGATTGTAGGGGCCAGCCCCAAAAGCGAGGACCTGGTGGTGAATGTGTGCAAAAAGAAGCACGCCACCAACACCCGTTCCTCCGGGGCGGACGAGGCCCTGAAGCTGACGCCCCACTCTGTGCTGAGTTTGGAGCAGTGTCTGGAATTCATCGGGGAGGGCGAGTATGTGGAGGTCACCCCCAAAAGCGTGCGTATGCGCAAGGCAGTGCTGTCTCACGAGCAGAGGATGAAGCAGCAGAGCCGCAAAAAGAACGGATAACAGCAGCCCATAAGGGCAGCCGCTGAATATACTGAAAAGGAGGGACTGCCATTGGACATTGCGGTTCTGGACCTGGAATGGAACGCCGCCTACACCTGGAAATGGAAGGGCTATATCAACGAGATCATTGAGTTCGGGGCTGTCAGGCGCCAGAACGTGCGCACCCCCCAGGACCTCTGCCCCGGCAGCCTGCCCCCGGAGGACGCCTTCAGCTGCTTTGTGCGCCCCAAGGTGGGCAAGCGTCTGAACTCGGTCACAGCCAGCCTTACCAACCTGACGGAGGAGGACCTGGCCGGCGGCATGTCCTACATGAGCGCGGTGCGGCAGTTCCGCCAGTGGTTGGGCGGGGCGGTGCTTATGACCTGGGGCTCCTCTGACATTCTCACCCTGATCGAGAACTGCCGGTACTACACCGGCCAGGCCCGGGTGCCCTTTCTCACCAGCTATTGCGACCTGCAGCGGTATGCGGAGGAACGCCTGGGGCTGGACACGGCAAAGCAGCTGGGCCTGGAAAAGGCCGCTGAGCTGCTGGGAATCGACGTCTCTCAGATGGAGCAGCACCGGGCCCTGGACGACAGCCTGGTCACCCTGCGCATTCTGGAGAAAATATTCGACCCCAAGGCCATTCAGCCCTTCATCCAGGCCTGCGACGAGGAATTCTACCGGAAAATGACCTTTCGCACCAGCTATGTGCGGGAACTGGACGACCTGCGGGTAAAGCCAGAGTACCTGCGCTTCTCCTGCCCCCACTGCGGGGGGGACTGCGGCCAGGACGGCCAGTGGCTTCCCCGGAACCGGGGCTTTCAGACAGAGTTTCAATGTAAGGACTGCGGCTACCGTTTTGTGGGCCGGGTTATGATAAAAGAAAAGTATGAGGGTGTTATGGTGACGAAAAAGACCTTTATCGTGCCCGTGGTAGAGCCCCCTCGGGAGGCCCTGCCCGGTCCTGTGGGCCATATGGACCTGGAGGTAAAAGACGGCGTGGGCCTGCTGCGCTTTCCCCAATGGAGGACCCTGAAGGGGGTGCGCCACGCCTTCTCCACCCGGCTGGGGGGCGTCAGCGGCCAGGAGTTCGCTGCCATGAACCTGGGCTTTGGCCGGGGGGACAGCGACGAAAATGTGACGGAAAACTATCGCCGGTTCTGCGCCGCAGCGGGCTTTGACCCGGAGGCCCTGGTGTGCGGGGCCCAGGTGCATAAGACGGACGTCCTTCGGGTGGACCGGAGCCACGGGGGGCAGGGCATCTGGAACCGCGGCGATACGCCCAGTGCGGACGGCCTGTGCACCAATGTGCCCGGGACTGTGCTGGTGGTGTTCGCGGCGGACTGCGTGCCCGTCTACTTCTACGACCCGGAGCACCATGCCATTGGCCTGGCCCACGCGGGCTGGCGGGGGGCTGCCGCAGGTATGCCCGCAGTGATGGTAGAGCGCATGGGAGAGGAGTTCGGCAGCAACCCCCAAAGGCTGCTGGCGGCAATCGGGCCCTCCATCTGCAAGGACTGCTTTGAGGTGGATGAGCCCGTGGCCAAGGAATTTCTGTCGCTGCCAGGGGCAGAGGACTTTGTCGCCGGGCCGGAGCATGAAAAATATCATGTGGACCTGTGGGAGTGCTGCCGCCAGTCTCTGCTCAGGGCCGGGGTGCCTCAGGAGAGCATCACCCTGGGCGGGGTGTGCACCATGGAGGAGAGCACCCTGCTGTTCTCCCACCGAAAGACCCGGGGCAGACGGGGCAGCAACTGCGCTATGCTGGCCCTGGAGCCATGACGGCCTGCCGCCTGTGCCCCCGGCTCTGCGGCCTCCCCCGAAACGGAAACACCCCCTGCGGCGCGACAGAGGAACTCCGCATTGCCCGAGCCGCTCTGCACCGCTGGGAGGAGCCGCCCATCAGCGGCAAAAACGGGTCGGGGGCGGTGTTCTTCACCGGGTGTCCCCTGAGATGCCGGTACTGCCAGAACCATGAGATCAGCGCGGGTTTACTGCCTGGCCGGGCAGTGACCCCGGAGGAGCTCAGTCAGATATTTTTCCGGCTGATTGAGCAGGGAGCCCACAATATCAATCTGGTAACGCCCACCCATTTTGTGCCGGGTATCCGCCGGGCGCTGCTGCACAAAAGGCTCCCTGTCCCGGTGGTGTACAACACCTCGGGCTACGAGCGGGCGGAGACCCTGAAAAGCCTGGAGGGTCTGGTGGACGTGTACCTGCCGGACCTTAAGTACGCCCAGCCCGCCCTTGCCCGGGACCTGTCCGGGGCGGAGGACTACCCGGAGACAGCGGTGGAGGCGATTCGGGAGATGCTGCGCCAGACAGGCCCCCCGGTCTACGACGGGGCGGGTATGATGACCCGGGGCGTGCTCATCCGCCACCTGATTCTGCCAGGGCACACCAAAAACTCCATGGCGGTATTGGAGCGCATCGCCCGGGACTTCCCCGGTGTCCCCGTGAGTTTGATGGCCCAATACACCCCCTGGGGCCAGGCCAGAGAGCCCGGAGGCGTCCCCGGCTATCCGGAGCTGTCCCGGCCCATTACCCGGCGGGAGCTCCACAAGGTCCAGGAGGCGTTATTCAGCCTGAACCTGGGTGGCTTTGTCCAGTCCCGCAAGGCGATGGGCGGGGACTTTATCCCGGCCTGGGACATGGAGGAGCCCCTTTCAGAGGCCTGACAGAGAGTCGATTTTCATAGAGGGAGGACGCATGGGAGGAGAATCCAAAAAGAAATTTCTCAGGGAGGACCTGCTGTTCTCTCTGTGCGGACTGAACTGCGGCCTGTGTCCCATGCAGGCGGGCGGATACTGCCCCGGCTGCGGAGGCGGCGCGGGCAACCAGCCCTGCCGGTTTGCCCGGTGCGCCCAGAGCCGGGGCGTGGCCTACTGCTTCGCCTGCCAGGCATATCCCTGCGAAAAATACGCGGGGTTTGACGAGTATGACTCCTTCCTCAGCCACCAGAGGCGGGAGAGGAATATTCAGGCGGCGCAGGAGGCTGGTTTGGAGGCATATCAGGCCCTGCAGCGGGAAAAGAAGGAACTGCTGGGGTATTTGCTGGACCACTGTAATGACGGCAGAAGAAAGAGCTTCTACTGCCTGGCGTTGGAGCTGTTGGAGTGGGAGGCGGTCTGCTCTGCCATAGACCGGGCCGCCCTGAACCAGCTGCCAGACCCCAAGTCCAGAGCCGCCCAAGCGGTAGAAGCGCTGCGAAGGGCGGCAGAACGCAGCGGGGTGGAGCTGAAGCTGCGAAGGAAGAAAAAGCCAAAGGAGGCATAGGTAATGGCAGAAAAAGCATGGCTGGCCCAGGTGGCCAGGGCGGAGGCAATGAGGGCCTGGCACGGCGCGGTGATGGGGCTGAAGCCCAATATACAGCCCCTGATCAAGCCCTTTCCCAAATGGAAGCTGAAGGAGGCCGACGGCCTGTGGTGCGCGGCGTTTGTGTACTACTGCTGTATGCAGGCGGGGTATCGCTTCCCCATCCGGCCCAAGGAGTGCGTCTCCTGCAATCTGGCGGGCTGCGGGGCCTGGGAGGAGTGGGCCAAGGCCGACAACCGGGTGGGCTGGCTTGCCAACACCTGCCTGCCCCAGCCGGGAGATATTGTGATTTACGACAAGGTGTTCGAGAATAAGGTCCACGACCATATTGGCATTGTGGTAGAGGTCAGGGAGAGCTCGATTCTGGCGGCAGAGGGGAATCTGGGCAATATGTCCGGCGTGGTAGAGCGTCCCCGGGACGGGCATATCCGGGGCTACATCAGTCTGCCGGACCATTTTGAGTATGGAGGGGAAGCATGAGCGAGGCGACAAGGATCATACCCATGACCCAGGAGCTGGCAGAGGAGATCGCCGCCTGGGAGTACCCCGGCGAGTATGCGGTGTATAACCGGGAAGCGGATACCTCCCTGGACGACCTGCTGGACGGCAGCAGCTACGCGGTGCGGAACATTGCCGGGGATCTGGTGGGCTTTTACCAGTTTGGCAAAGAGGCCCGCGTGCCGGCAGAGGAGGGGGCCTACCCTGACGGCCCTCTGGACATGGGCCTGGGCCTGCGCCCGGACCTGTGCGGCCTGCGGCTGGGCCAGCCCTTTGCGGAGGCTGGCATGAAGTTTGCCCGGGAGGAGCTGGGGGCCGGGGAGCTGCGGCTCACTGTGGCGGAATTCAACCAGCGGGCCCGGAAGGTCTACAGCCGCTGCGGCTTTTTCAGCATTCGCAGGGTGGTCCACGCAGCTACGGGAGACAGCTACCTGGTGATGGGCACCGAGAACCTGAAATACCGCAGCTATCTCTCCCCAGAGGATTACTGCGGCCTGCGGGAGGCAGTGGAGCTGGACAGCGTCTGCATCCCCCAGGCCCAGGCCAGCCTGGAGGGCTCAGCCTATGTGCTGGGCTGCTACGACGGCCCTCGGGCTGTGGCCGGCGCCCGGCTTTTGTGGGACGGGGGCTATACTGCCTACCTGGCCGATGTGATGGTGCTGCCGGAGTACCAGGGCCTGGGCATTGGCACCCAGCTGATCGAGCGTTGTATGCTGTTTTTGCGGGTGCAGCTGCGGCCAGGGTGGCGGTTCAAGGTGCACCTGCTGGCGGGCAAGGGAAAAGAAGGCTTCTGCGAGAGGTTCGGCTTTACCCGGCTGCCCGATGAGGACGCGGGCCCGGCCATGGACATGTGGATGGAATAGCGCGGCAGACGAAAAGGAGGGAGGCCCCAAAAGGCCTCCCTCCTTTTTCTGTTGAGAACAAGCAGACCCGGTTTTCAGACGATTTGTGATCAGCCGCCGGTTCTTTTTACCAGTCGACGGGTCAGGGGAACAGCGTCCAGAGGTCGTCTACCCGTGCGCCGGTGTTGGCCGCAATGGTACTGTTGAGAAACAGCACATCCGTTACCTTGTTCTCCTGGCAGAAGTCCGGCAGGCTCCCCTCAAAGCTGCGGAAGTCCACAACAAAGACCTCGTCGTAGCTGGCCGCCAGAAAGGGGCCGATGGCATTGCCGTAGGACTCCTTTACCAGAGCCAGCTTCCGCCCGGTGTGGTGGTCCTGGTTGACAATCTGCATACAGGGGTTGTCTCCCCGCAGAAACATGCTGTAGCCCATGGAGCTGTCCCCGCTGTTCATGCCGTCCACCTCAAAAAAGCTCTCCCCGTCATAGCTGAGCTCTGCCGTGTAGGCATAGCCTGGCTCATACAGGTCAATGCGGTCCGGGTTTTGGGCCAGACAGTCCTCACCGCACAGCTGGTAGAGATAGCCCAAAAATCCCTCGTAGGACTCTTTGGTAAAGTCCTCCAGGGGGACAGCCTCCACCCGGGCAGCGGCGCAGAATTCCACATAGGCATAATAGGCCCCCAGCCCGGCCCAGTGGGTGTCCGTATTAAAGTAGAGATACTCGTCCTTGTGCTGGTCCAAGGCGTCGTAAATGTCCACCGGGGTGACGCCGGAGAGATTGCTGTAAATATAGGCCGTGTTCTCCCGCTGAGAGCCGCAGCCCAGGCTGTCCCGCAGGCGTTGGGGCAGGCCGAACTCGCAGTGGTTGGGCACCACCATGTTGAACACCCGCATCCCAGGCAGCTGCTGGGCAAAGCTGGAAATAGCCTCGATATAGGGGTCAGAGGCCTCGTTATAGCCGTAGAACAGCTCAAAGGCCATGTTGTTCCAGATGTACAGCCCCTCCGAGAGATAGCCGTCCTCTCCGTTGTCAGCAATGGGCGGCGGTGTGGGACTGGGAACAGGGGTGGGTGTGGGCGTTGCCGTGGGCGCGGGAGTAGGGGCCGTTGTGGCCGCTGGGGACGAGGGGGCAGAGGAGGGCTGAGAGGCAGTGGGGACAGGGTCGGGCCTCTGCCAGAAGAGAAGCGCGCCGCCGGCCAGGGCAAGGGCCAGCAGAATGGGAATGAGCAGCAGCCAGGGGCGGCGGGCCGAGGGGGCGTGATGCTTGCCGGGCATGGGTATCAGCTCCTTATGGGGAATGGGTTAAGCATATCATAGCAGAAAAGCCGGAAAAAGTCTATAGATCTGGGCCATGGGGTCACGCCCATCTCATAAACCGGCAACCTACACAGGCTGCTTTACCGCTCTGAAAACAGAGTGGACTAGGATGGAAAGAGGGCCGTCAGGGCCTGTCCTTTTCTATCCTCTGCACCATTTTTGCGTTAAAATACATTTATGAGGCGAGCGTGGCTATGGGGTGTTCGTCCAACAGTTTTTTCGCAATAAGGGCCTGGACTGTCGGCCCGGGGCCTTTCTCTGTCGAATGTCCCTTTGACATAGGCAGTGCCAGGCTGCCCCCCGGCCTGAGGCAGCGCAGCATGGGCGGTTATGGGGAATTCCCCCTGCGCCAGCGCTTTTTCTTCAAAGTGATTGATTCTCTTCCCCAAATTTGATACAATACCAAAAAAGAAAGGAGCTTGTCCTATGGATTTTTTGAAGCTGAAAAGCGGCACCGACGTTCGGGGCGCTGCCATGGAAATACCCGGCGTACCGGTGGAGCTCACGGACCAGGCGGTAGAGGCCATTGCCGCCGCCTTTTTGGTCTGGTGCGAAAAACGCCGGAATATACCCGCGAGCACCCTGCGCGCCGCCCTGGGCCGGGACTCCCGGCTCTCCGGCCCCCGGATCGGGGAGGCAGTGAAGCGGGCCTTCCTCCGCCACGGGGTGCAGTGCTTTGACTGCGGCCTGGCCTCCACCCCCTCCATGTTCATGGCTGTGCTGGACCTGCCCTGTGATTGTGCGGTGCAGATTACGGCCAGCCACCACCCCTGGCACCGCAACGGCCTGAAGTTCTTTGCTCCCGACGGAGGACTGGACGGGCCGGACATTGCCGAGATCCTCACCCTGGCCCAGCAGGGGGCTTGCCCGCCCCTGGCAGAGGGGGGCAGCTGTCAGCCCTCCGCCCACATGGACCAGTACGCCGCCCATCTTCGCCGGCTCATTCAGGAGGGCATCCGCGCCGAGGACCACGAACACCCCCTCAAGGGCTTCCGCATTGCCGTGGACGCGGGCAACGGGGCCGGGGGCTTCTATGCCCGGGAGGTGCTGGCCCCCCTGGGCGCGGATGTGTCCGGCAGTCAATTTCTGGACCCGGACGGCAGCTTTCCCAACCACATCCCCAACCCGGAGGACAAGGAGGCCATGGCCTCTGCCTGCCGTATGGTAACAGAGGCGCAGGCAGACCTGGGCATTATTTTCGACACAGACGTGGACCGGGCCGGTGTGGTGGACGCGGCCGGCCGGGAGATCAACCGGAACCGCCTGGTGGCCGTGGCCTCGGCCATTGCCTTGGAGAGGGCCCCCGGCGGCGCCATTGTCACCGACTCCATTACCTCCGACGGGCTGCACAGCTTTATTGAGGACACACTGGGCGGCAGACATCACCGTTTTCAGCGGGGTTACAAAAATGTCATCAACGAGTCTCTGCGGCTGAACCGGGCGGGCGTCCCCAGTCCTCTTGCCATTGAGACCAGCGGCCACGCCGCTTTTCAGGAGAACTATTTCCTGGACGACGGGGCCTATCTGGTCACCAGAATTATTGTCAAGCTGGCCGCGCTCCGCCAGCAGGGCAAGGGTCTTGAGGACCTGCTGGCCCCCCTGGGGGAGCCGGCGGAGTCCATAGAGGTCCGCGTCCCCATTGTAGAGGAGGACTTCCGAGCCCGGGGACAGGCGGTCATTGCCGCCCTGGAGGCCCACGCCAGGGAGCAGGGCTGGCAGATCGCCCCGGACAACCATGAGGGCATCCGGGTGTCCTTTCCCCAGGGGGAGGGGCAGGGGTGGTTTTTGGTGCGGCTGTCTGTCCACGACCCCATTCTGCCGGTCAATATAGAGAGCGACGTGCCCGGTGGGGCGGAGCTCATCCGGGAGAAGCTGCGGGCCTTTTTCCAGTCCCACAGCCAGGGCCTGGACTGCCGGACGCTATGACGGAGCAGACAAAAAAGGGCCGGGTGCTGGTGGCCATGAGCGGCGGGGTGGATTCCAGCGCGGCGGCGCTGCTGGTGCAGCGGGCCGGGTATGAGGCCCTGGGGGCCACGCTGAAGCTGTTTGACAACGAGGACCTGGGCGCGGACCAGGGGGAGAAGGCCTGCTGTTCCTTGGAGAGCGTGGAGGACGCCCGGTCGGTGGCCTATAGGCTGGGCATGGCCTTTTATGTGTTCAACTTTGCCAGCGACTTCCGCCGGGAGGTGATGGAACGCTTCGTACAGACCTACCAGCGGGGGGAGACCCCCAACCCCTGTATTGACTGTAACCGGTATGTAAAGCTGGGTAAGCTTTTTCGCCGGGCACAGGAGATGGACTGCGGCCATGTAGCCACCGGCCACTACGCCCGGGTAGAGCGGGAGCCGGCCTCTGGCCGCTGGCTGCTGAAAAAGGGTCTGGACGAAAACAAGGACCAGAGCTATGTGCTCTACGACCTGACCCAGGACCAGCTCTCCCGGCTGCTTTTGCCCCTGGGGGGGCTGACCAAGCCTCAGGTGCGGGCCCTGGCAGAGGAGGCCGGTTTTGTCAACGCCCACCGGCGGGAGAGCCAGGACATCTGCTTTGTGCCGGACGGAGACTACGCCGGGTTTATCGAACGCTGGACCGGCAGGCCTGCCCACCCAGGGGACTTTGTAGGTACGGATGGACAGATGTATGGGCGGCATAAGGGTATCATACACTATACGGTGGGACAGCGGAAGGGCCTGGGGCTGTCTTTTCCCCAGCCCATGTATGTGTGCGGCATCGACCCGGAGGAGAACCAGGTGGTTCTGGGCAGGCAGGAGGAGCTGTTTGCCCGGCAACTGACAGCTCAGGACCTGAACCTGATTGCCGCTCAGGAGCTTTCAAAGCCAGTGCGGGTGCAGGCAAAGGTGCGCTACCGGCAGAAGGAGCAGCCCGCCACAGTCCAACAGACTGGGCCGGACCAGCTGCTTGTAACCTTTGACCAGCCCCAGCGGGCCATCACCCGGGGGCAGGCAGTGGTGCTGTATGACGGGGAGACCGTGGTGGGCGGCGGCCGCATTGCGCAGGTGGGGGAGGCTTGACTTCACAGAGCCGGCGGCCAAGTCAACCGCCGGGGCTCCCGCTCTTCTGCTTGGCGGGGCTGGGTAGAAGAAGCCTGCCCCGGCAGTCGGGCTCACAAAGGGGAGCAGACCCAGGGCACTCCGGCACTCACTTTGAAAAGCTGGCCTCTTTCCCCAGTCTATTCAGTGAGAGCCTCCGTCTGAACGCTCCCACTCCAAAGCGTCACCAAAAACCAAAAGCCTGCCGCCAGCCTGAAAAAGTCTCCCATACTTTCAGACTGCGGCAGGCCTTCTGTTGAATATAGATTGCTCTTGGTTCCTCCTGTCACATAAGCAAAAACAGCAGCGCAAACATCAGCTCGTGATTGCCCCCTTCGCCTCCCAGCAGAATGAGCAGAGCCAGCAGCAGGCTGCGCTCCCGGTCCTGAAAAAGCTCCTCCAGCAGCCCCCGGGTGCTGCCGCTGGCGCTGAGGACTGCCGGGGGCTCCGGCTGAGGCGGCGGGGTGGGGGCGGGCTCTGGCAGGGGCAGAACCGGCGGCGGTTTTTCCGCCGGGGAAGCGGCAGGGGGAGGGCCGCTGTGGTTATGGCTATGTCCGGCCTGGCTGGCCTGCTGGCTGTTCTGCCCTGAGGGGCCGGGCTGGCGGGGCCTCCCCTGCCTGGCCCGGGACTGCATCTCTCTGGCCCGGCGAGCGGCTTCCTCCTGCATTTTTCTCATGTCCATATCAGGCATTGGCTTCTCTCCTCTCCCGGCAGGCCGTTCAGAACAGCCCCGGCAGACCGCCCAGCTCCCGGAGCATAGGCAGCAGCCGCATCAGCTGCAAAATTTTCATAGCCTCGTCGATTTTTTGCTGCCGCGCCTCGCTGAGCATGGGCCGCAGGGCCTGCAGCAGCCGGGTGGAGTCGTCTTCCTGGTTCAGCTGGCCCAGCAGCGGGGCCAGCTTTGCCGCCATAGCCAGGCTGTCCGTTCCCAGCCCAAGGGGAGACGGGGCCTGGCTTTGGCTTTGCCCGCCCCCGCCCAAGGCCCCCAGGGCCCCTGCCAGGGCAGAAAGGTCCGGCCCGGAAGGAGCGCTTTGGGGCGCGGGGGAAGAAGGAGCCGCCTGAGGCTGGGAAGCGCCTCCCCCCAGTCCCAGAGAGCTCATGACATTTTGCAGCTGGCGCATACTGTTCGGGTCAGACAAAAGCTGCGAGATCTGTTGGTTCAAATCGTCCATGGCCGGTCCTCCTTTCGGTGGGGTTCAGCAGACTGTATGAGGCGGGCGGACAGGGGCTGCATGGCTCCTTTTCAGCTGTTTTTGCCCCCTTGCAGCATTTTCAGCAATGCCTGGGCCTGGGGGGTGGAGAGCAGCTTTTTGGCCGCCTCCGGGTCGCTGAGCACCTTTTGCATGGCCTGGTTCTCTCCGCTGGTTATGCCGCCCATTACCTGAGACAAATCGCCGTTCTGCGCGGCCTGCTTCAGTGCCTCGGGGGTTGAGCCCATGCGCTGAGCAGTGAGCTTGAGCAGGGCTTCCAGCCTGCTGTTGTCCATTTTTCCGTCATTATGGTCCATAGGGAGACCTCCCTTACC
This sequence comes from Acutalibacter sp., assembly GCF_056800975.1. Lineage (NCBI taxonomy): Bacteria > Bacillati > Bacillota > Clostridia > Eubacteriales > Acutalibacteraceae > Acutalibacter > Acutalibacter sp. The sequence goes on along the minus strand of NZ_JBQISV010000007.1, from coordinate 16,275 downwards.
AATGTTCTGGGCCGGACGCTTTTCGCGCCCTTGTTCTATACTATGCGCCTCATCCCCGCTTGATTCCACCTGCCGTTACAGGTCGGACTGGCGGGGCTTCCTCTATCAAAATGTCATTTACGGAAATTCCAGGGGAAATCCGGCCCGCAGCTATCAAAAGAGAACAAAGGCGGAGTGGAAAAATTGGTGGAGATTTCCCGCAAAAGCGGTTGAAAACAAGTGCGTTTTGTAGTATAATAAATTTTAAAGATGAATTATTTTCGTTCAAGCTGCGCGAAAGTCAGAATTCGGAGGCAAACCATGCGTATTCTTGTTATGTCAGACACCCACGGAGACGCCGCAGCCCTGCGCCGGGCCCTGCTGGCGCAGCCAAAGGCAGAGGTGGTCATCCACTTGGGAGACGGTCAGGAGGACCTGGACCAGGTCCGGTTCTCTTTTTCAGACAGAACCTTTTTGCGGGTGCGGGGCAACTGCGACTGGGGCAGCTCTCTGCCCACTGTGGGAGAGTATGAGGCAGAGGGTGCCCGCATTTTTTATACCCACGGCCATGCCTATGGGGTGAAATCGGGAGATGAGACGATTATTTCCGCCGCCAGAGAGCGCAAGGCGGATATTTTACTTTTTGGGCACACCCATCAGTCCAGAGAGGACTATGAGGACGGCCTGTATATCATGAACCCTGGACGGCTCAGCGGCTGGGAGCCCAGCTACGGCGTTATCGACATTACGCCCCAGGGCATTGTGCTGAACGTGGTCAGACTGCCTTGACGGGGCCAGGCGTACTTAAGACAAGCTTTGGGGCTGGCAGAATGTCAGTGACCCCGAAGCGTTAAGAAAGGAGGCGGGCCGCTTTGCCGTTTGGGAGAGGAAGGACAGGACGAGTCCGGCGGCAAGGCTGGCTGGGCCTGCTGGGAGCAGGGCTGGGCTTTCTGGCGCTGCTTTTTTTGTTGGCAGGCAGTGGGGCCTCTCCGGCAGAGGGGGCCTTTCAGGCAGACATCAGTAGAGACCAGGGTCTGGCGGGCTCCACTGTCCGGGTGACAGTGGATTATGACGGCAGTCTGGGAGAGCTCTCTGGCTTTTTGATTGAGGCCGGCTTTGACCCGGCCTGGACCCTTACCAAGCATAGCGGGGAGCAGGAGGGGTATCTCTACGATTCCGGCAGCGAGGGAGGCTGGCGTTGGGTGTACATCCGGCAGGAGGGCAGCCAGGGCATGGGCCCGGGCCGAGTGCTGGACTTGGAGCTGCGCCTGGCAAAGGACGCGCCGCCGGGACAGCAGGAGCTTTGGGTGAATATTGGGCAGATCGTGGCGGAAAATGGGCTGGATGAGTCAGAGTGGAAGCTCCGGCTCCTCTATCAGGTGGAGCAGCCCTTGGGAAGCCTGGCAGAGCTGACTGAGCTGGAACCCTCTCAGGGCAGTCTGGTCCCGGCCTTTTCCCCAGACATTACCCAGTACCAGCTGAGCGTTCCTTACGAGGTAAGCTGGATCGAGTTTCAGGCCCAGGCGGCGGAAGGGGGCAGGTGGACAGTCAACCGGAAAAACCTGGGGTCAGGGGGCAGCAGCACTCTCTTTTATATTACCGCCATTGCCCAGGACGGAAAGACCAGGCAGGTCTATACGGTCACAGTAAATCGGGAGGAAAAGCCCCAGGCTGACCCCACGCCCACCCCAACGCCAAAGCCTACAGCCACCCCAAAGCCAACAAAAACGCCAAAGCCTACAGCCACACCCAAGCCAACAAAAACGCCAAAGCCTACAGCCACACCCAAGCCAACAAAAACGCCAAAGCCCACAGCCACACCCAAGCCCACAAAGACCCCAAAACCCACGGCTACGCCCAAGCCTACTGCCGTGCCGAAGACTCCAAAACCTACAACTACGCCGAAGCCCACGGCCACTCCCAAGCCGACAAAAACCCCAAAGCCTACAGCCACACCCAAGCCCACCAGAACGCCAAAGCCCACAGCTACCCCCAAACCCACAAAAACGCCAAAGCCTACCAGTACGCCGGAGCCTCTGCCGCTGTTGGAGGCGGAGGCAAGCCCAGAGAGCTCTATGGAGCCACAGGTAAGGCTGCGGGGGCCGGTGCTGACAGGCAGAACCGAAAGCGGCTGGGAGCTGGCAGCAGGCAGTCTGGGCGGGGCGGCAGTAGTGCTGCTGGCTGAGAGAGCGCTGGACTGGGTCATAGAGAAAAAGAAGGCCGGGGACAAGGATAGCGGGAAGGACAAGGAACCCTGACCACCCCAACGGAAGAACTGTTTCTATAGTTAACACAGTTGCGCGGGCGAGCTCGCGCTGCCTTGCTTGAAAATCGGTACATGCCGATTTTCAAGTGTGTTTACTATATAAGACAGTAAAAGCGAAACAAAGTAGCCGGCCCGCCATTCGTTGCGCTTGTTTGAACGGGCAAGGGACTGCAGCCAGATGTCCGCAACTTTTGGCCCTGTCTGGGCACATTAACTCTGTGGCCTGCTTTGAGCCAGGGAATGCCGCCCGGAAAGAGGCGGCGGGCCTGTCGTTCCTGGGGCCCAAAGACCCTTGCCATAAGCAGGCCTCAAATCCACCCAGGAGGCGGCTATGAAAAAACCGGACCTGACGAAAAAAATGGAGTACCACGAGCACGACGACCTGCCCCGGGACAAGTTCCCGGAGACCTCCAGCGTGGCCTCCGCCCAGGAGTGCACCGGCCTGCTGTACCGGTCCCCTGTCAACCAAGGGGAGCTGGAAAGCGGCAGGGGGCTTTTTTCCATGGCAATCCCCAAGGAGGGGGCCGCTCCCAGGCAGCCCAGGGCCAAGGGCGGCTGCAGGCCGGAGAAGTAGAGAAAAGCCAGGGGAAAAGAAAAGGGTACGGGCAAAATACGCCCGTACCCTTTGGTTTGTTCTGGTCAGGTGGTCAACGCCTTGTTCAGCCAGGCCTCCGCAATGTCCAGGGCCAGATAGAGGCCCTCCTTTTCGCTGGTTTTCACAATGGCCTTTCGGGTCCGAATCTCCGGGTCCGTGTACATCAGCTGGACAGTCACCTTGTCCGCCACATCCAGGTCGCCAACCTGCTTTTTCGACTTTATGTCCAGCTTCACCACATATTTGTCGGTCATATTGCCGTAGTAAAGGGTGTCGCCGCTGCGCACCAACGGCTTGCCCTTATAGGTGGGAAAGCTCTGTGTCTCTGCAGACGTTTTTTTCTTCTGTTCGCTCATCCAGTCACCACGCTTCTCCATTTATTTTCTGACTCCCGGGGCTTATTCCCCCAGGTAGCTCCGCACCATGGCCTTAAGCAGCTCGTCCCGGTCCACCCGGCGGATCAGACTGCGGGCATTGTTGTGGGTCGTGATATAGGTGGGGTCCTCCGACAGCAGGTAGCCCACGATCTGGCTGATGGGGTTGTAGCCCTTCTCCTTCAGCGCGTCATAAACCGTCAGCAGAATACGCTTCATGTCTGCCTCCCGCACCTCGTCCAGAGAGAAGGTTATGGTGTTGTGGTCCTCCGGCATAGCTGCCACCTCCATCTTGTCGTCGTTTGTGAAGCTTACGGCACAGGAATGCCTTGCGCGGCATCCGTCCGTTTTCTTCTATTCTATTATCATACTCGAAACCGCCGGGAAATGCAAGCTTTTTTCACCTGCGGGACAAAATTCAGCCTGGCTCAGGTTCTCAGCACGGCTCCGGCGGCGTTCAGCTTTTCCACAATCCCGTCTACAATTGGTTGAACCTCCTCTTTGGACAGGGTCTTCTCCTGGGAGGAGAAGGCGAAGCGCAGGGTCAGGCTCCTTCTGCCGTTCTGTTCAAAGGAATCAATCAGGCTCACGCTTTTCAGGGTATTGCCGGCCCCGGCCCAGGCGGGCTCCATGTCCGCAAAGCGCATACCCTCGGGCAGCAGCAGAGACAGGTCCATGTCCATGCCCGGGAACCGGGAGGGCTCCTGGTAGGTCAGCGCTCCGGCAGGCAGAGCGGCCAGAGCGGCCATGTCCAGCTGGGCGGTGATCACAGCGGCTTTCCGGTCAATGGCCCGGGCCACTGAGGGCCTCAGGGCGCAGACCCAGCCCAAGGCCTGCCCGCTGCCCATAACCACCGCGGTGTTGCGAGGATGCTGCCAGTCCGCCTGGGGGGCGCAGTTGGCCAGCTGAAGGTCTATGCCCTTGACGCCGCTGCCCAGGGCCTTCACGATTTCAATCATGCGGTAGAACAGCTCCCGCTCGCCGGTGTTGCGGCTGTAAAGGGCCAGCCCCAGCTTTTTGCGCTCGCTGCACAGGCCGTCCTCCTTTATTCCCTCGACTACCCGGCCGATTTCAAACACGCCGAACTCCGGGGCAAAGGCCCGGTTCTCCTGTAGAATGGACAGCAGGGTGGGGCCCATGCTCCGGCGCAGGGTTTCGTGGTCCGGGGTCTGGGCGTTGACGAGCTTTACATTCTCCTCCAATCCGATTCCCAGAGCCCGGCACTTTTTGGCGTCAGCCCAAAGATAGGAGTGCACCTCATGCAGGCCATAGGTCCGCACCAGAATATCCTTGGCCGTGTTGTCCGCCCGGTTCTCCTGCGACTTCTTCTGGGGATGCAGAGGGCTGAGGGTGGTGGAGATGTTGAAATTGTCATACCCGTAAATGCGGGTAATCTCCTCAATAATGTCCGCCTTGATGGTCACGTCCTTAGTGGCCCGCCAGCTGGGGGCCTGCACGGTGAACTGCTCCCCCTCCTGCCGGGCTGTAAAGCCCAGAGAGCGCAGGGTGCTGAGAATGCGTTCATCCTCTATTTCAATGCCGGTGTAGCGGTCCACATAGGCCTTATGAAAGGTGAGCTCCACCGCCGGGTAATGCTTGACATACACATCGGTCAACCGGGAGATGACCTGTGCCTGGGGGTCAATGTCCAGCAGCAGCTTCATAAAGCGCTGGATGGCCAGGTCCGTCATCTCCGGGTCCAGGGTCTTCTCATAGCGCATAGAGGCGTCGGTGCGCAGGCCCAGCCGTGTAGAGGACTTGCGCACACTGGAAGCGTCAAAATTGGCGGATTCCAGCAGCAGGCTGTCCGTGCTGTCCTCAATCTCCGAGTCCAGACCGCCCATAATGCCCGCCACGGCCACAGGCTGGCCCTGGGAGCAGATCATCAGGGTGTTCTCGTCAATTTTCCGCTCCACACCGTCCAAAGTGGTGAAGACAAAGGGCGCGTCAAAACGCTTGACCTGGATGCTGTCCACCTTAGCGCAGTCAAAGGCGTGCATGGGCTGGCCCATTTCCAGCATCAGGTAGTTGGTCAGGTCCGCCAGCAGGTTAATGGCCCGGCTGCCGCAGTAGAACAGCCGGATGCGCATGTCCACCGGGCTGACCTTTTTGGTGATGTTCCGCACCTTCAGGCCTGTATAGCGGTAGCACAGCTCCTGGTCCTCCACCTGAATGTCAATGGGGTCCAGGCTGTCAAAGGCGGCAAGAGAGACGGTCTCCAAAGGCTTCAGCTCCCGGCCGGTGAGGGCGGCGAACTCCCGGGCAATGCCGTAGTGGCCCCACAGGTCCGGCCGGTTGGTAAGCGACTTGTTGTCCACCTCAAACACCGTGTCCTGAATAGCATAGAGCTCGGTAATATCCCGGCCCACGGGAGTGTCCTCCGGCAGCTCCATCAGGCCCGCGTGGTCGGCGGAGATGCCCAGCTCCTTCTCAGAGCAGCACATGCCGTGGCTCTCATACCCGGCCAGCTTGGCGCAGCGGATGGCCTGCCCGGCCACCATGCCCCCCTCCTTTACAAAGGGGACGATCAGGCCCTCCCGCACATTGGGTGCGCCGCAGACCACGTCGTAAATTTTATCTCCTCCGTCTACCTTGAGCAGGTGGAGCTTTTTAGAGTCAGGATGGTTCTCTACCGAGAGGATTTTTCCGGCCACCACGTCCCGCAGGTCCCGGCCCATCTCCATAACCTCCTCCACCTCGGCGGTGGAAAGGGTGAAGCGCTGGATCAGTCCGGGCAGGTCCAGGCCGGAGAGGTCGACGAAATCGCCGATCCAGTTCATTGAGATTAACATAGTTTTCCTTCTTTCCTCACTTCATGTGTCGAAACGAATGACTGTCATGCCTGAGGCAGCATCGCACAAGCTTTATAGTCTTCAAAAGATTCTTTTAAAGCAGGCGGCGTTGGGATCGCTGTGCCGCCTAGCTGGAAATCCGGCCTTGCCGGTTTGCCCGCGTGTTTCCTATATACGATGCCGCCCTAAAAATTCATCCGGCAGCCTTAGGAGCCAGCTTGTCCAAAATCTCCTGCAGCTGCTGGGCAGTGGACTTTCCGTTGTCCTCACCCATCTGCTTGTCCAGCGTTTCATATAGGATTCTCAGGGTCTCGTCCTCTTCTATCAGCTGACGCATGTCCTTGGCGCGCTTCATGTTCTCCACCATTGCTGCAAACAGCTGGTTCATGCCCGCGGCGGATCTGCCGGCCGGGGCCTGGGGCTGGTATTGGCCCATATTTTCCGTGATGGTCTGGTTGTTTATCTGCATCGTGTTCTCCTTTTTACGCTTGCCGGAATTGGCTAAGAGCCTTGAGATTGCCGCTGTTCAGGTCCCGAATGTCCTTGACCCCGTACTTCATCATCACCAGTCTGGTCAGCCCCAGGCCAAAGGCAAAGCCTGTGTACTCCTCTGGGTCCACGCCTCCCATTTTCAGCACATTGGGGTGAATCATCCCGCAGGGGCACAGCTCCACCCAGCCGGAGTGATGGCAGGTAGAGCAGCCCTCGCCCCCGCAGATGAGGCAGTTGATGTCCAGCTCAAAGCCAGGCTCCACAAAGGGGAAGAAGCCCGGGCGCAGCCGGACCTTCACGTCCCGCTCAAACACCTCAGAGAGCATGGTCTTCATGAAGTAGATAAGGTTGGAGATAGAGATGTTCTTGTCCACCATAATGCCCTCCATCTGGAAGAAGGTGGTCTCGTGGCTGGCGTCGGTGGCCTCGTTGCGAAAGCACCGGCCAGGGAAGATGGCCCGCACCGGCGCACCGTACTTTTGCAGAATGAAGTTCTGGGCGGCGGAGGTGTGGGTTTTCAGCAGCTGGCCGTTTTCCAGATAGTAGGTGTCCTGCATGTCCCGAGCAGGGTGGTCCTTGGGGATGTTCACGGCCTCAAAGCACTGGTAGTCCGTGACGATTTCGTTATAATCCTCCACAATAAAGCCCATGGAGGCAAAAATTTCCTCCAGCTGCCGCTGCACCACGGTAATGGGGTGGTAAGAGCCCAGAGCCCCGCCCACAGGCAGGGTCACGTCATACTGCTGGGCAGAGTCGATCTCCCGCTGCTCCTCGGCGGCGCGGATGGCCTCTACCTGCTGAGAGAGCCGTTCCTCCACCTGCTTTTTCAGCTGGTTGATATGCTGGCCCAGCTCCTTTTTCTCCTGGGCGCCCACGTCCTTCAGGCCCTTCAAAAGCTCGGTGACAGAGCCCTTGCGGCCCAGATAAGCTACCCGCAGCTTTTCCACGGCCTCGCTGCTGGCGGCTTTGGCAAGCTCCTGCTCAAAGCCCTGGCGCAGGCTGTCGATTTTTTCCTTCATTTTCCAACGTCCTTTCAAAGCATTCGCTGTGATCGTTTTACAGTCCTTAATTGCTGATTATACCACTTTCAGCCATTGGTTTCAAGGGGAATGTCAAAATGAGGAGTACCGTGGCACAGAAGAAAAGCGGCTTACGGTTCCAGACAATACCAAACGTCGATCTCCTGAGGCGCAGGGGGCTGAAACCGTTCCTTCAGCTTTTGCAGCAGTCCCTCGTCCACATAATAGCTGGGGTCTTCCCCTGCCAGCACAGCGGCGTTGCGCCGGGCGATATTCTCCCGCCAGCGTTCCTCAGGCACATCAATGTAATGCCACTGGGTCTCAATGCCCCGGGCGGCAAAAAAGGCAGAGGCCTCCTGCCGGGATGCCCGGGTCCAGAAGCCCCAGTCCAGAATCACATCTACCCCGGCGGCAGCAATCTCCCCAGCCTTTTCCAGCATAAAGTCCTGTATGGCAGCGCTGGCCTGGTCGTGGCTTTCGCCCAGAGGGCCCAGCCGGGCGGTGAGCTCATCCACAGAGAGAAGCACCGCCGGAGAGGCCTCCCGGAGCCGGCGGCAGTAAAAGCTTTTTCCGCTGGCAATCTTGCCGCAAATCAACATGACCTTTGCCATTTAGTTCTCCTCCTTTTCCAGCAGTTCCATGACGCGCTGATGATAGGCGGGCATGGCCTTGTGCAGCGAGACCGGCCGGCCTGCCCGCTGGCCGGTTTGGAGGAGGAAGCAGTGATTGGTCCGCCCGTCGCAGCGGAGCTGGCCCGTGGCCTTGTCCCGCACCTGATAGAAAAAGGCAATGCGGGTGCGGGAGTAGCCTTCCAGCCCAGTGAGAATCTCCACGGTGTCGCCAAAACGGCACATGGTATGGTAATGGGCTTCGGCACTGAGCACAGGGCTGACAATCCCTGCGGCTTCCAGACCCTCATAGGGAAAGCCCAGCTGGCTCATAAACTGAATACGGGCCTCCTCGAACCAGCGGATGTAGTTGGAGTGGTGGACACAGTCCATGCGGTCGGTCTCATAATAGTAGACAGGCCGGGTGTAAATAATAGTAGGCATGAAAGCACCTGCTTTCTTGATTAGAGTAGGGAAGCGGAGAGCGCATGATACCATAAAATCTATTTGGTCCGGTACTGTGACTTGGCATTGCCAAGTCATGCGAAGCAAAAGAGAAGCGCTTCGCGCTTCAGGGCTTCTCCTTGTGTTCGCCAGAACACATTATACCATGGAGAGGCTTTGCGGCGCAAGTCCGCTGGGGCAGGGGCTAATAAAAAATCCGGCCTGCCGTCCGGGTTCTCCCGCGCGGCAAGCCAGTGTCAGTCAGCTCTTTTTTCTTCCTCGTTTCCCGGCTTGACTACCGGGTGCTGGCGGCTACATGCCGTTCGCTGTCCCAGTCCCGGAACAGCAGCGCCAGGCACCACAGCGCCGACACGCCCACCAGCGTGTAGATAATCCTGGACACAATGGAGCCCTGACCGCCGCAGATCCAGGCCACCAGGTCAAACTGAAACACGCCTACCAGGCCCCAGTTTACGCCGCCAATCACAATCAGCGCCAGCGCGATCCGGTCAATGATATTCATTCCGTTCCCTCCTTCCAGGCTTCTTCCGCCCTATCCCATAGTGAACGCACAGCCGGCCCTGCTTAGGCGAGGCCGGCCAAGCTGCGTCAACGATATTTTGCGCGGTTCGTCAAAAAAATATGCCCTGCAAAACAAAAAAGCCCCGGGAGCATCCCTCCCAGGGCTTTTGGATTTTCATTTTATGGGAATTTTCAGGCCTGCTTGCTCTTTTGACGCACCTGCCACAGGGCGAACAGGTTGGGCGCAATGAACTGAGAGGAGAAGCAGCCAGCGGCCACGCCTACCAGCATGGGCAGCGAGAAGGACACCACCGTGCTGATGGAGAACACGCCCGCCACAGCCAGCACCACCACCAGCGCCAGGAAGGTGGTGAGAGAGGTGAGCAGCGTGCGGCCCAGGGTCTGGTTCAGGCTCTCGTTCATGGTGTCGGCAAAATTGGCCCGGGGGCCGTTCTTGCGTTTGTTCTCCCGCACCCGGTCGTAGATCACAATGGTGCTGTTCAGAGAGTAGCCCAGCAGGGTCAGCACAACGGCAATGAAAATGTCGTTGATGGACATGCCAAAGATGACAAACACGAAGAACGCGATAAGCACGTCGTGCAGCAGCGCCACAATGGCCGTCAGACCAGCGGAGAGGCCGCCGATCTTCTTGAAGCGCAGGGCAATATACACCAGCAGCAGAATGGCGGTGAGCACAAAGCACACCATGCACTTCTGGAAGAATTTCGCGCCCATAGTGGCGTCTACCGAGTTGGACTCCAGCAGAGTGAAGGTGGCCTGGTCAAAGGCGTCGCTGAGCACAGTGGCTACCTGGGCCTGCTGGTCCGGGGTCAGGCTCTTGTTGCCCGCAAAGGAGACCGTCACATTCTCCTGGCCAGTGGCCATGTCCTGGTTAACAGAGACCGAGCTGTCCAGGCCCATCTGCTCTGAGATGGTGCCCGCAATGCTCTCCGCGTCATAGCCTGTGCCGTCCACAGAATAGCGGATCATGGCGCCGCCGGCAAACTGAATGTCCAGCTTGGGGCCCATGACCATGCTGGCAACCAGCCCCACCACCAGAATAACGGCGGAGATCATGAAATAGGTCCTGCTGCTGCCAAAGAAATTGAACTGCTTTGCTTTGGGAGCAGTCCCCTCCTCTGTGCCGCCAAACAGCCAGCGCTTGCGGAAGCACTTAAAGCCAGCCAGAGACAGGGTCATCAGCCGGGTGGCGAACACACCCATGACAAAGTTGGCGATAATGCCCACCAGCAGGGTGAAGCCAAAGGAGAAAATAGAGCCTGTGGTGGACTGGCCGAAGATCATGGACAGAATATTACTGGGGCCGAAGACCATCATCAGCATAACGGCCACAATGGCAGTGGTGATGTTGCCGTCAAAAATGGCCCAGAAGCTGCTCTGGAAGCCCCTCTGCAGGGCCCCATCCAGGCTTTTGCCGTTGTTCAGCTCCTCCCGCACCCGGCTGGCAGTGATTACGTTGGCGTCCACGCCAATGCCGATGGAGAGAATCAGGCCCGCAATGCCGGGCAGGGTCATGGTGAAGGAGTTCATGTTGGGGAAGAAGCCGGACACCGCTGCAAAGCAGATGCCCATCTGTCCCGCCAGAGAGATGACCGCCACCACGCCGGGCAGGCGGAACACCACAATCATCATCAGGGCAATCACCCCAAAAGCGATAAGGCCCGCCATAAGCATGGCGTTCAGGGCCTGGCTGCCCAGGGTGGGGGCCAGGGAGTTGAAGTTAGAGGTTTCCAGGGCAAAGGGCAGGGCGCCCGCCTGAATCTGCGCCGCCAGGGTGGTGGCGCTCTCGCTGGTGAAGTTGCCCTCAATAATGCACTTGCCATCACTGATGACCGAGTTGACTGTGGGGGCCGAGAGCCGCACGTCGTCCATCCAGATGGAGATCGTCTGGCCCACCAGCCTTTCGGTGGCCTCGGCAAACTTCTCCTTGCCCGCCTCGCTGAACTCCAGCTGCACCACATACTGGGCCGCGCCAGAGGTGGGGTCCTGCTGCACGCCGGGCTGGGCGCTGACTACGTCGGAGCCTTCCAGAATAATGGTCTCGGCGGTAGTGCCTGCCGGGGTCATATAGACAGGGTTGCCGTTCTCGTCATAGGTCTCGGTCTCATACTCGCCCCCCTCCCGGAAGGTGAGCATGGCCGTGGCGGAGAGCTCGCTGATGGCCTTCTCCGGGTCAAAGTCCGTCTCGTCCGACTTCCAGGGGAAGCGCACAATAATGCGGTTGTTGGCCTCGTCGGTGTAGAGCTCATAGTCGGTGATGTTCTGAGAGACCATGCGGGTCTCAATAATCTGCTTGGCAGATTCCAGCTCGCTGGCAGTGGCCTCCACCCCGCCCGCCGGGCTGAAGGTGGCCTCCACGCCGCCCCGGATGTCGATGCCCCAGCGGATATCGCTGGCGCCCTTGAGCCAGGTGACCTTAAAATCGCCGTTCTGCCCGTATACGCCGAACAGGGACGTATAAACCAGGGCGGCGATTAGAACAAGCACCACAAAAAATACAGGTTTCTTAACGCGCCTCATGTTGACATTCCTCCAATGTCTCAGCCGCCTCATACAGATTTCACAATTTACCCGGCTGAGAAAAAAACTTTCTGGTCACAGGACCATATACATACAAAACAGGGCAGCACAAACTACCCTGTCTGTACGATTCAAATTCAGCATTACTCCTCAGCAGCGGGCTCCTCGGTGCTGAACACCACCGCGTCCTCAGGCGCGTTCTCCGCAGCCTCGTCCGCAGCAGCCTGCTCGTCCTCCAGCGCCGCGCGGATGGACAGGGAGACCCGATGGCGCTCCAGGTCCACGTCGGTGATCTTCACCTTTACCATATCGCCCACCTTCAGCACATCCTGGGGCTTGTCGATACGGTGGTCGGCAATCTGGGAGATATGGATAAGGCCGTCGATGCCGGGAATGACGCTGGCAAAGGCGCCAAAGGCGGTCATGCCCACAATCTTGGCCTCGCACACTGTGCCGGCGGGATACTCCTGCTCCAGCTTCACCCAGGGGTTGTCCTCAGGACGCTTGTAGCCCAGAGAGATCTTCCCGTTCTCCCGGTCCAGCCCCTTTACATACACGTCCACCGTGTCGCCCACATTGACCACCTCGCTGGGGTGCTTCACCCGGTTCCAGCTGAGCTCGGAGATGTGGACCATGCCGTCCACACCGCCCAGGTCCACAAAGGCGCCAAAGTTGGTGAGGGACTTCACCTTTCCGGTAAAGGCCTGGCCCTCCTCCACCTGCTCCCAGAACTTCTGCTGAGCGGCCTTGCGCTCCTCCCGCAGCACGCTGCGGATGGAGCCCACGGCCCGGCGGCGCTTGCGGTCCACCTCAATCACCCGGAAACGGACCTCCTGGCCCTGAAGCACGTTCAGGTCGTCGCCCCGGTTGGCCGTGGCCTGAGAGGCGGGCACAAAAATGCGCAGGGCGTCCTTCAGCACAATCACGCCGCCCTTGACCACCTCAATGACCTTGCCCTCGAGAATCTCGTTGTTGTCCATTGCTGCCTGAATGTCGTCCCAGCCGCGCATGGCGTCTACCCGGCGCTTAGAGAGCATAATGGTGCCCTCCTGGTCATTGGTCTTCATAATCAGCAGCTCCAGCTCGTCCCCCATCTTCACCACGTCCTCGGGTCTGACAGAGGGGTCGTTAGAGAGCTCTGCAGCGGGGATAAAGCCCGCCTGCTTGCGGCCTACGTCCACATAGACCTCGGTGGGGGAGATGCCAACGACTACGCCATGTACCTTTTCGTCTGTATTCATGCTCTTGAGCGACTCCTCAAGCATCTCCTCAAAATTCAGTTCCGTGCTGTTCACTTCCGCCATGGTATCAAGTACCTCCTTAATTATACTTGGGGGCGTGGAGGCCCCCGCTGTGATGCCAACGCTCAGGCCGGCGGAAAAAGCGGGAAGACTGCTGAGCTCGCTCGCCTTTTCGATGAGATAGGTCGTGCATTGCCCCGCGCAGATGCTTTGGAGCTTTGCCGTGTTTGAGCTGTCCCTGCCCCCGATGACGAGCATCACGTCACACCGGCGGGCCAGTTCCAGCGCCTCTTTCTGCCGTTTCGCTGTTGCATTACATATTGTATCAAAAACCGCGGCGTTTGTACATACTTTTTTCAGAGTTTCCGAACATTTTTGCCACTCATCCAGCGAAAAAGTGGTCTGCGCCGCCGCCGCGACAGGCTCAGCCCTCCATTCCGGGTGTTTTTGAAGCAAATTTTCCAGTTCCTCCCGGTCCCGGCACACAAAGCAGGGGCCTTTGCAGTGGCTGACAACGCCTTGCACCTCCGGGTGGTCCCGGTCTCCCATAAGAAGAAAGACCCGCCCCTCATCCCCTGCCTGCCCGGCCAGGCGGTGTATTTTTTTCACAAAGGGACAGGTGGCGTCCACACATTCCAGGCCCAGGGCCCTGGCTTCCGCCTCCACCTGAACCGTCACCCCGTGAGACCGCAGCACCAGCACATGGCCGGGGGGCGTGTCCCGGGGGGAGGAGACTACCTGCACCCCCTTGGACTTCAGGTCCTCTACCAGCTGGGGGTTGTGGAGCAGCGCCCCCAGAGTAGCCGCCTTTTTTCCCTGATGCACCAGGCTGTAGACCATTTCCACCGCCCGCCGGGCCCCAAAACAGAACCCGGCGGAGGGAGCGAGCGCAATCTCCATAGCGTCCTCCTTTTTTGAAAAAATATTTCAGCTATTCCAAAAGCGTGACCGTCTGGCTGTCCCCGTCCAGCTGAACCCGCTTCCCCAAGGGCAGGGTGAGCATGGGGACTGTGTGGCAGCAGTCAAAGTCCGCCAGAATGGGAAAATCCGGCTGGCCAATCACCTCCAAAAGGATCTGCGCAGGCGTTCTGCCGGTCCCCTGGCTGTCGAACTGGCGGTGTTTGCCCAAAATCAGCCCGCCGGCCCGGCGGAACACCCCGCACAGCTTCAGCCAGGAGAAGTAACGCTCCGCATGGGCGGCGAATTTCTCCGTGTCCTCCAAAAACAGAATGTCCCCCTGTCTGATCTCCGGCATATAGGGACTGCCGGCAATCCCGGTGAGAGTGTTCAGGTTCCCGCCGATCAGCCGCCCGCTGGCCCGGCCGCCCCTGACGGTGACCCAGCGGTTGGGCTGGGGCTCCTTAGTGGTAGGCCCCTGGGACCAGAGGGTCAGCTCCTGAGAGTAGACCTCAGGCTTTCGGTAGCTGTAAGGCGGCGTATAGCCTCCCAACACCTCTGAAAAGCAGCGCTCCGTAGCGTCCAGCAGGGGAGGATACTGCCCAAAGGTAGTCACCAGGTTGGGGCCGTAGTAGGTGACCAGCCCGGTCATGGCGTACACCCCCAGCAAAATGGCGGTGACGTCTGAATGGCCGATGATGATTTTGGGCGTTCTTCTGATCTGCTCATAGTCAATATACGGCAGAATGGAGTTGGACGCCATGCCCCCCACAGTGGCCATAACGCACTGCACCGAGTCATCCGCCAGCAGGGCGTTGAGCTCCTGGGCCCGCTCCTGAATGGAGCCGGAGCGGTAGCAGTCCCTGCTGTTCATGAGAATGCCCGGCTTGACCTGATATCCCAAAGCCCGCAGCCGGAACATGGCCAGCCCTGCGGCCTCCGGAGCCTCCTGGGCCAGGGGATAGGAGGAGGTAAACAGGCCAATAGTGTCCCCGGGCCGCAGAGGAGGGGGACAGAGCGCAGGCAGAGCCTTCCCCTTCATTCCGCTGCGGGACGGGGCGGCTTTTCCTCCGTCTCCGCCAGCTGAGAGGGCAGGCCCAGCTCCTTAAGGGTCTCCTCCCGCAGGGCTGAAATGCCGCTCATAATGACGCGGCTGGCCCGGCGCAGCTGCATGCTGGAATCGTCGGGAATGTTCAGCTCACTGGCAGAGATGGGCTTGCCAAACTTGACCACATGCCGCTTGAATTTTTTGGGCAGGCCTCCGTCCCCGGCAGTGATGCACACCGGCACCACCGGGGCTTTGGTCCGGTAGGCCAGCAGAGCCGCGCCGGTCTTGGGCCGCTGCAGCAGCCCGTCCTTAGAGCGGTGTCCCTCAATAAACACCCCCACCATGCCGTTCCCGTCCAGAATCCGATAGGCGTCTGCCAGAGCGTCGGCCCCGCCGCTGCCCCGCCGCACGGGAAAGGCCCCCAGCCTCCGCAGCAGGCCGCCGATGAACCAGTTTTCAAACAGCTCCTCTTTGGCCATATAGCAGACCTGCCGCCGGGACGCGGCCACCCCCAGCATCACCGGGTCCCGCTTGGCCATGTGGTTGCTGCACAGCAGCACCGGCCCGGTTTTGGGAATGTTCTCCCGGCCCTCCACCTTCAGCCGGAACACAGGATAATAGAACAGAGTAAGAAAAAAACAGCCGATAATATAGAGAAGTCCCTTGCGCCGTACCGCTGGTTTTTTTGCCACCTCTTACCCCTCCTCCCCTTCCGTCTTCCGGTCCATCCGCTCTTGGGCCATGCCGGTCAGCCGCTGTACCACCTGGTCAAAGCTCAGCCCTGTGGTGTCCAGGGTCACGCCGTCCGGGGGAAGCTGCTCCAGCTGAGGGGCGTCCTGCCGGTCCCGGCGCTCCACCTCCTCCAGCACCCGGGCAAAGTCCGCAGACTCCCCGGCCTGCTCCAGCTGCAGGGTCCGCCGCCTGGCCCGTTCCTCTGCCGACGCAGTGAGAAATACCTTTAGCTGGGCCCCGGGCAGAATCACCGTGCCAATGTCCCTGCCATCCATCACCACATTGCTGCGCGCGGCCAGCTCCCGCTGCAGGTCCAGCAGAAAGGCCCGCAC
Source organism: Acutalibacter sp. (assembly GCF_056800975.1). Taxonomy (NCBI): domain Bacteria; kingdom Bacillati; phylum Bacillota; class Clostridia; order Eubacteriales; family Acutalibacteraceae; genus Acutalibacter; species Acutalibacter sp. Next base: position 393 of record NZ_JBQISV010000007.1, on the reverse strand, counting down.
TGCCGGCACATGGGCCACCCACCGGGAGGTGGCAATGGACACCTCCTCGGTGCGGATGGCCTCTGACACGTCCCGGCCATTCAAAAGGGTGCGCTGGCCCTGGTCCCCATATTCCAACGAGACCTTCAGCCCCGGCAGGGCTGCGGCTACGGCGGCAGGGTCCTTCAGCTCCACCCCGTTTTCCAGCATATATAAGGTAATGGTGCGGTACAGGGCGCCGGTGTCCACATAGGTAAAGCCCAGGGCCTTGGCCGCGGCCTTGGCAACGCTGGACTTCCCTGCTCCGGCGGGTCCGTCGATCGCAATGGCAAACATGGCGGTTTCCTCGCTTTCGTTTTGTATACTGTAATAAACTAGGGCTCGTTTGAAAAATCGAAAACACCGTCTTTTTGC
>NZ_JBQISV010000006.1:0-47545 GCF_056800975.1 Acutalibacter sp. | reverse complement strand
TGCAGGAGCGGGTGGCCATTGCCGGGCTGGAGATTCTGGAGGTGCGCATCACCCACCTGAGCTATGCCCCGGAGATTGCCGCCGCCATGCTGCAGCGCCAGCAGGCCGAGGCCATTGTGGCCGCCCGCAAAAAGATTGTGGAGGGGGCCGTGGGCATGGTGGAGATGGCCCTGGACCAGCTGAACGCCGACCAGGTGGTAGACCTGGACGATGAGCGCAAGGCCGCAATGGTCAGCAACCTGCTGGTGGTGCTTTGCGGCAGTAAGGACGCCCAGCCTGTGGTTAACAGCGGCTCGATCTATTAACAGACCGGGGGGATACCCATGGAGGAAAAGAACGACAAGTCCAAAAAGCAGCTCCTGCTTCGGATTTCCCCCAGCCTGTGGAAGGAACTGGCGGAGTGGGCGGAGGACGACTTCCGCTCCATTAACGGGCAGATTGAGTTTTTGCTGACAGAATGCGTCCGCAAACGAAAGGCAGGCCGTAAAAAGGGCCCGCCGCCCCTGCCCGACTGGGCCCCGGATGGGGAGGACAAGGAGGGACAGAAATGAAATATTCGCCCTTGCTGATCATGGGGCTGCTCCTGGTATTGGTGAGCATCCCGGGCCTGAGGGGAAACCCTGCCACAGTGCACAGGTACCACCGGCGCAAAGTCAGCCCAGAGGACGCGCCCAGGTATGGACGGCTTATGGGGCTTGGCACGCTGGCAATTGGTATGTCCATTGTCTTAACTGCGGTCCTTCTGATGCTGTTCCACTTGGAAACACTTTTCTTTATCATTCTGACAGGGCTGGCTGTGGGCCTGGGCTTCATCCTGTACGCGCAGTTCAAGTATAACCGGGGCATTTTTTGATAGGAGGACAGCGCAACCTCCGGAGAACTGCCGCAAAAAGCCCTGACAGTACGCCAACAAAACAACCAAAAAGCAAGCCCGAAAGCCGCGTGCCCTGACGCAGCCCTCGGGCTTTTTCTATTGATACGGATTCGCTCACAAAGGTATGGCTCCTTAATGAGACCAGAAGACGGGGTGAGTTCGGATTACTGGAAATACTCCACGCCGGACTTGAACAGCTTCTGGTCCTTGTGGCCGGGGACATTCCGGTACAGCTCCCTGCCCCGGCGCTCTGAGTGGCACATTTTGCCCAGCACCCGGCCGTCCGGGCTGGTGATGCCCTCAATGCCGCACACCGAGCCGTTGGGGTTCCACACAATGTCCCCGCTGACGGCCCCGTCCAGGTCCACATACTGGGTGGCAATCTGCCCTTCCGCAATGAGCGTTTCCAACGCCGCCTGATCTGCCACAAACCGTCCCTCGCCGTGGGACACGGGAATGGTGTGGACGTCTCCGGCGTGTACCCCCCGCAGCCAGGGCGATTTGACGCTGGTCACCCGGGTGTATACCATGCGGGACACATGCCGGCCCAGAGAGTTAAAGGTGAGGGTGGGGGCCTTGGGGTCCGGCGGGGTGATTTTGCCATAGGGCACCAGACCCACCTTGATCAACGCCTGGAAGCCGTTGCAGATGCCCAGAATCAGCCCGTCCCGCTGGTCCAGCAGGTGGGTGACCGCGTCGGCAATGAGGGGGTTGCGCAGGGTGGTGGCAATGAATTTGCCCGAGCCCTCCGGCTCGTCGCCCCCAGAGAAGCCGCCGGGGAGCATGATCATCTGGCTGCGGCGGATGGCTTGCTCTAACCGCCGGATGGTGTCCTCAATGTCTGCCGGGGTCAGGTTACGGACAATAAGCACCTCAGCCTCGGCCCCTGCCTTCTCAAAGGCCCGGGCCGAGTCCACCTCGCAGTTGGTGCCCGGAAAGGCGGGAATCACCACCCGGGGCCGCGCCGCCTTGATCGCCGGGGCGGCTGTGCTGCGCTGGGTGTACAGGGGCACATCGGCGGGCAGCGGGGCCAAAGCAGCTTGGTTGGGGAAGACCTTTTCCAGGGTGCCCATCCAGGCGGCAGTCAGCTTGTCTATGGAGATTTTCTCGCCGTCCAGCTCCACCTGGCCGCTGCCGGTGGTGTGGCCCAGCAGCTGGCCGTATTCCATCTCTGCCTCAGGGGACACAGCCACCACCAGCGCGCCCTGAAGGGGAGCGTAGAGGGTCTGTGGGGAGAGGCCCTGCTCAAACTTGAAGCCCAGCTGATTGCCAAAGCACATGCGCAGCACACAGGCAGCCGCGCCGCCCTCCCGGACCACTCCGGCAGCAGTAATGTCCCCACAGTGGATGTGGGCCAGTACCTGCCGGTAGAGCTCCTTCAGCTTCTTCCAGTCCGGCATACCGTCAGCAGTGGTGGGCACGGGCAGCAGGCCCAGCTTTGCGCCCGGGCGCTTGACGCAGGCCGACAGGGTGCGGCTGGCCTTTGTCATGGCCACGGCAAAGCTCACCAGCGTGGGGGGCACGTCCAGGTCCTCAAAGGAGCCGGACATGCTGTCCTTGCCGCCAATGGCAGGCAGGCCCATACCGGTCTGGGCGGACAGAGCCCCCAGCAGGGCAGCGGCGGGCTGGCCCCAGCGGGCGGGGTCGTCGTGGAGCCGGGGGAAATACTCCTGGAAGGTGAGCCGGGCCTTCAGAGGGTCGGCCCCAATGGCGGCCAGCTTGGAGAGGCTCTCCACCACCGCATAGGCCGCGCCCATAAAGGGGGACCAGCTGGACACCCCAGGGATGAAGCCGTAGGCCATGGCCGTGGCGTCGTCGGTTTCGCCGGTGAGCACAGGCACCCGGGCGGCCATAGCCTCCTCGGGGGTGAGCTGATACGCCCCGCCAAAGGGCATGAGCACCGTGCCTGCGCCAATGCTGGAATCAAACCGCTCAGAGAGCCCCTTCTGGCCGCAGACCTCCAGCCGGGCCATGTTGGCCAGCAGGGCCTCTGTGCCGGACTTGCCCTTCAAAGCCTCCGGCAGGCTGGTCAGGTAGCAGCTGCCCTGGGGGGCGGTAATACGGGCATTGGCATTCTGGGTGACGCCGTTGGTGTCCAAAAATGCCCGGGACAGGTCCACCACCCGGTCTCCGCGCCACTGCATCTGCAGCCGGGGGCTTTGAGTGACCACTGCCACGCTCTGGGCGTCCAGGTTCTCGGCAGCGGCCAGGGCCTTGAAGGCGTCCACATCCTCCGGGGCCAGCACCACAGCCATGCGCTCCTGGCTCTCGGAGATTGCCAGCTCCGTACCGTCCAGGCCCTCATATTTTTTGGGGACCTGATCCAGGTCGATTTGCAGGCCAGGGGCCAGCTCGCCAATGGCTACGCACACGCCCCCTGCGCCGAAGTCGTTGCAGCGTTTGATCAGCCGTGCCGCCTGGGCATTGCGGAACAGCCGCTGAATCTTCCGCTCGGTGGGCGGGTTGCCCTTTTGAACCTGGGCGCCGCAGACCTCCACAGACTTTTTGGTGTGGGCCACACTGGAGCCTGTGGCCCCGCCAATGCCGTCCCGGCCGGTGGCGCCGCCCAGCAGCACCACAATGTCCCCAGGGGCGGGCTCCTCCCGGCGCACATTGCTCTTGGGAGACGCGCCGATGACCGCGCCGATTTCCAGACGCTTGGCCGTGTAGCCGGGGTGGTAGAGCTCGGTGACCTGGCCGGTGGCAAGGCCCACCTGGTTGCCGTAGCTGGAATATCCCGCCGCCGCGCCGGTGGTGATCTTCCTGCTGGGGAGCTTGCCGGGGAGGGTCTTCTCAAAGGGCAGGGTGGGGTCTCCCGAGCCGGTGACACGCATGGCCTGGTACACATAGGCCCGGCCGGACAGAGGGTCCCGGATGGCCCCGCCCAGGCAGGTGGCCGCGCCGCCAAAGGGCTCAATCTCTGTGGGGTGGTTGTGGGTCTCGTTTTTGAACTGAATGAGCCAGGTCTCGGTCTGGCCGTCAATGGTGACAGGGGCCTCGATGGAGCAGGCGTTGATCTCATCGCTTACATCCAGGTCTGGGCACAGGCCCTTTTTCCGCAGGTATTTGCCGCCAATGGTGGCCATGTCCATCAAAGAGACAGGCCGGTCCGTGTCCGGCCCATAGAGCTCCTCCCGCAGAGAGAGATACTCCTTCAGGGCCTGCTCCACAGCCTGCTTCAAAGGGCCGTCCTCCACGTCGACGCTGTGCAGCCGGGTGAGGAAGGTGGTGTGGCGGCAGTGGTCGCTCCAATAGGTGTCGATCACCCGCAGCTCGGTGACAGAGGGGTCCCGGCGCTCCTCGTCCCGGAAGTAGTCCCGGCAGAAGCACAGGTCGTCAAGGGTCATGGCAAAGCCCATGCTGTCATAATAGGCCTTCATCTCCCCGTCTTCCCACTGGGTAAAGCCAGCCACCCGGGCCACATTGGCGGGCTCGGGGGCGTTCAGGTCCAGACTGTCGGGTAGGTCCATAGAGGCCTCCCGGGACTCCACGGGGTTGATGAGATAGGATTTCACCTTGTCCAGATCTTCGGCAGAGAGGCCGCCCAGCAGGCCGATGACCCTGGCGCTGGCCACCGCAGGACGCTCCCCCTGGGTGAGCAGCTGGACGCACTGGGCAGCAGAGTCGGCCCGCTGGTCGTACTGGCCGGGGAGATACTCCATGGCAAAGACCTGGTACTCTGAGGGAAGGACAAAAGCGGCGGGATAGACGGTATCCATGTTGGGCTCTGAGAGGATAGTGTCGCGGGCCAGGGCGAACTGGCCGGGGGTAAGGCCCTCCACATCGTAGCGGTTGAGAATGCGGACGCGCTGCAGGCGGTGCAGGCCCAGGTTGTCCCGCAGGTCGGCCAGCATACCCTGGGCTTCCACGTCGAAGCCGGGATTTTTTTCAACAAAAACACGAGTGACCATAGAAAATACCTCCATTTTGGCGGGTTGCTTATGGGGGTATTATAGCACAAGAAGGGGAAGAAGAAAAGGGGGAAACGAAAAACTGACAACGCAGGCGAAAAAGCCAGAGCGAAGAAGAAGCAAAAGAGCGCGAACAAAAAGTTTCGTCAACCTTTTCAAAGGTTGCAGGGTGTGGGGCAGAGCCCCACGACCTTGACCTTAGGCGGCGCAGAAAGCAAAGGTGCGAGGCAGAAGTCTACCTACCCAGAGTGGTCAGGACGGGGTAAGGCTGCGCCGCCGTCGACTTGCCGCAGGCAAGTCGGATGCCGCAGGCAAGTCGAACTTAGCGCGGTCGACCAAAGGGAGACCAGCGGACTGATTGCTGCCGGCAAATTCAGAGAAGAATACCTTCAGCATACCCGTCAGATGCCAGCGAGCGCAGACGCGCGGTCTTGGCGGCTGCGGAAGATTTGCGGAGCAAAAGCTTCCGAGCGTCCTGTTTCCCGGAGGTACATTCAGAGAACAAGCGGCACTTCCATCCCATCTTTATTATTTTTCTATTGTCAACCGCCCCAGTTTGTAGTATAATATTACCTACAATCATCTCCTAATCCCCCCGAAAACTCAACAGAAAGGCGGAATTTCCATGGAACTGAAACAATTTGACCTGCAGGCCTACGCGGCCAAGGCCCGCGAGACGGTGGCCGAGGGCGCTGTCCTCCTGCGCAACCAGGGCCCGGTGCTCCCCTTTGCCCCCGGTGCACGGGTCGCCGTGTTCGGCCGCAGCCAGTTCAACTATTATAAGTCCGGCACTGGCTCCGGCGGTCTGGTCAACACGGCCCATGTGCCCACCATCACAGAGGCTTTGGAGGCCTCCGGCCAGGTGCAGGTGGACGAAGAGCTCAAGGCAGTCTACGAAGCCTGGCTGCAGGACCACCCCTTTGACGTGGGCCAGGGCTGGGCAGCAGAGCCCTGGTATCAGGAGGAGATGCCCCTGGACCCGGACCTGGTGAAAAAGCTCAGCGGCCAGAACGACGCCGCGCTGATTATTCTGGGCCGCACCGCCGGCGAGGACAAGGACAGCTCGGCGGAGGAGGGCAGCTACCTGTTGGCCCAGGCCGAACGCCAGGTGCTGGAGCTGGTGTGCAAGACCTTTGACAAGGTGGCTGTTGTGCTCAACACCGGCGGCATTCTGGATATGAAATGGGTGGAGGAATATCAGCCCGGCGCAGTGCTGTATGTGTGGCAGGGCGGCCAGGAGGGCGGTCTGGGAACCGCCGATGTGCTTGTTGGCAAGGCCTGCCCCTCCGGCAAGCTGTCCGACACCATTCCCGTGGATATTGCCGACTGCCCCGCTGCCGGAAACTTCGGCAGCGAGAGCCGCAATGTCTATGCCGAGGATATCTATGTAGGCTACCGTTACTTTGAGACCTTTGCCCCGGACCGGGTGCTGTACCCCTTCGGCTTCGGCCTCTCTTACACCCAGTTTGAGGTAAAGCCCCAGCCCGTGCGGTTTGACAAGCTGTTCACCCTCTCGGCCCAGGTTGCCAACACAGGCAGCGTCCCCGGCAAAGAGGTGGTGCAGGTCTACTGTGCGCCGCCCCAGGGCAAGCTGGGCAAGCCCGCCCGGGTGCTGTGCGCTTTTGCCAAGACGCCGGAGCTGGTCCCGGGGGAGAAGACAACCCTGAGCTTCACCTTCCCGGTAGACTTGCTGGCCTCCTATGACGACAGCGGCGCGACCGGCCACAAGTCAGCCTGGGTGATTGAGGCGGGAGAGTACGCTTTCTTTACCGGCACTGACGTGCGTACCGCCCAGCCTGTGGGCAGCGTTACCCTGGAGGAGCAGGTGTTGGAGCAGCTGGAGGAGGCCATGGCCCCTGTGACAGCCTTTGAACGCTTGCGCCCCGGCCTGGCGGAGAACGGCGTGTTCGCCAAGGACTGGGAGCCCGCCCCTCTGCGCACCGTCAGTCTCGCAGACCGCCGGAGCGCCCACATGGCTCCCGAGTACCCCCAGACCGGGGACAAGGGTTGGAAGCTGGGGGACGTGGCCGACGGCAAGGTCTCCCTGTCCGACTTTGTGGCCCAGCTCTCTGACGAGGACCTGGTGTGCATGGTGCGGGGCGAGGGCATGTGCTCCCCCAAGGTGACCCCCGGCACGGCAGGCGCCTTTGGCGGTGTCACCCAGCGTCTGGTGGACTTCGGCATCCCCACCGGCTGCTGCGCCGACGGCCCCAGCGGCATCCGCATGGACTGCGGCACCCGGGCCTTTGCCATGCCCAACGGCACCTGCCAGGCATGCACCTTCAATACCCAGCTGGTAGGCGAGCTGTATGAGTACGCAGGGCTTGAGCTGCGCAAAAACAAGGTGGACACTTTGCTGGGTCCTGGCATCAACATTCACCGCCACCCCCTGAACGGCCGGAACTTTGAGTATTTCTCTGAGGACCCCCTGCTCACTGGGCGCATGGCCGCAGCCCAGCTGAACGCCATGCACAAGTATGGGGTCACAGGCACCATCAAGCATTTTGCCTGCAACAGTCAGGAGTTCCACCGCCACGACGTGGAGGCTGTGGTCTCCGAGCGGGCCCTGCGGGAGCTGTACCTGCGCTGCTTCGAGATTGCCGTCAAGGCCGGCAAGGCCCGGTCCATCATGACCAGCTATAACCCGGTCAACGGCTTCTGGTCGGCCAGCAACTACGACCTGCTCACCACCATCCTCCGCGGCCAGTGGGGCTTTGAGGGCCAGGTGATGACCGACTGGTGGGCCAAGTGCAACGACGAGGGCCAGGAGGGCCAGCGCACCAACACTGCCGCTATGGTTCGGGCCCAAAACGACCTGTACATGGTGAACACCAACGCCGGGGCCAACTCCGGCAACGACAACTCCGCCCAAGGGCTGGCAGAGGGCACAGTCAGTCGGGGAGACTTCCAGCGGTGCGCAGAGAATATCTGCCGGTTCCTGCTTCAGTCCCCGGCCCTGCCCCGGCTGCGGGGCCAGGAGACCCAGCTGGACAAGGAGCTCAGCGAAGCCCCCTCTCTGGACGACGGCAGCGCAGCGGATATCCATTTTGTAGAGGCGGACGAGAACGATGCCGTGCAGATGGACGTGGGCCTGATCAGCCTGAACAAGGGGGACAACACCCGGTTCGGGGTGTCGGTTCAGAAGCAGGGGGTCTACACCCTGCGCATGGTGCTGCGCAGCAGGGACAGCAATGACGTGAGCCAGCTGCCCCTCTCCGTGTTCCAGGACCACAGCCTGCTGGGCACCACCACCCTTACCGGGGCTCAGCGGGACTGGCAGACCGTGGAGCTGAATGTAATGGTGTTCTCGGGCAACTTCTACCTGCGCTTCTTCCCGGCCCAGACCGGGCTGGAAATGCAGTCCTGCACTTTGGAGATGAAGCTGACCATGGAGGAGGCCATGAAGCAGTTCCAGAGCCAGAAGCAGGAGGACTGACGCCTGCCTCAGCGGGATAAGGCAGGACCATTCTAAATAGATGACCAACGCCGCCCAAGGGAAGTATGACCTTGGGCGGCGTTCTGTCGACCGAACCAGTCCTCCTGGCCGAGTGTCTTGGCTGAATTGATCCAACACAGCAGGCGGAGGGCGCAGGGCTTTTTCTGTTCCCTTTCCGGTTACAAAACAGGAGCGGACAATGACCGATTTTTTACTGGCATCCTTGCGAAAAAGAAACAAGGGTGCTATACTCTAAATGTATACTTAACCAAGGGGGAGATTCTACCCCCTGGACCTGGGGAGGGGGGCTTTTCATCCATATCTGGCAGAGGCTTTCCAACCTCAGCGACCACTATCTTGTGGTCTGTATCCTGTTGGCCCTGGTGCTGCTGGCCCGGGTAGGGGTGGGCGACGGGCTTACGGTAAGCGCCCTGGGGCTGCTGCTCTGCGCGGCTGGGCTTTCTCAGGGGGAGGCCCGGGCCGACCTGTGGACGCTGGCGCCTATGACGCTGTATGTGCTGGCCGCTATGCTCTCCTCGCTGGCTGCTTATGGCAGTCTCTTTGCGGGCTTTGGCGGGGTGCAGCTGGTGGTCCCGGTGCTCTATCTTCTGACAGCCTGCCTGAAGGAGGAGGACCGGCTGCTGCTCCGGCGGCTGTGCGCTGTGCTGGCAGCGGGAGTCGCGGTTTTGGGTCTGGGCTGGTTTGTGTTTTGCGGCGTGGCCTATGGCCGGGCTGGACGGCTGGGAGGCCTGCTGGGCAATCCCAATGCCATGGGCATGTTTTTGACGCTGGGCTGGTTCGTGCAGCGGGACTTGCAGGAGGACGCCCCTTCCCCCTGGGCAGAGGCGCTCTCCCGCCTGGAGCCGGTGATTCTGACCGCTCTGGCGCTGACTCTTTCCATGGGCAGCTTTGTTGCTATGGCGGTGGGTCTGCTGGTCCTCTTCTGGCAGTGGAAGCGGCGGGTGGGCCCTCGGGCGGCTTTTGCCGCTCTCTGCCGGACCCTGGCCGGGATAGTGCTGGGCATGGGTACAGGCCTGCTGCTGTATCTCACTGTCACCCGCACCAGCGTACCCTGGACTTCTCTGCTGGTGTTGGGCTACGCCGGGCTGCTTACCGCCTGGTGGGGACAGGTACGGAGCTTTCTGCGGGACCTGCCCCGGATGGCTCTGCTGATCACAGCCCTGGGTCTGCTGGTGGCAGGGGGAGCTGTGGCAGTACGCCCCAGCGCATGGAGCACCTTCCCTGAGCGGTTGGAGATGATGGCCAGCGGCGCACAATATCTCACCGCCCACCCGCTGCTGGGGGTGGGCCCCTACCAATGGCGGGGCCTGGACCTGACGGACGGTGGCAAATACTTCAACACCTGGCACATTCACAATGTGCCCCTGCATGTGGCAGTGGAGCTGGGGTGGCCTGCCGCCTGCCTGCTGGGCGTGGCGGCGCTGCGCTTTTGCCGCAAGGGGCATAGCCCAGCCCAGAATGGCGAGGCCGCCGCTTTCTTTGCCCACAACCTGATAGACACCAGCTTCTTCTATCTGGGGGTGCTGGCCTTTGGGGTAGTGACGGCAGGCCGGCCCCGGGAGCGGGGCAGGACCTTGAGCCCTCTGGCTCTGCGGTTGAGCTTTGCCGGCTGCGGCCTGATATTTGCCTGGCAGCTGTACTATTGGGTGGGGGTGATGCGATGAGCACGCCTAAGAACCGCCGCCGGGTCTGGGTGCTGCTGGGGGGCTTCTGTCTGCTGACCGGCTTGGTGCTTGCCCTGTGCGCGGCGTTTTCCTTTCGTCTGCCCGAGCTGGTGGGCCGGGAGCTCACCGGAGAGGAGACCGCCCAGGTGGTCGCCCGGAACAGCCCCCTGACAGAGTACGTCTATCTCTCCCCCAACGCAACCTTCCCCAGAGAGAACCCCATTGAGAAGATCACCGTTCATCATATGGCCGGGGACCTCTCTTTGGAGGAGCTGGGGCGTTCCTTCGGGGAGTGGGACCGGCAGGCCTCGTCCAACTACGCCATTGACTCTGCTGGGCGGGTGGCCCTGTATGTGGAGGAGGCTGACCAGGCCTGGACCTCTGCCAGTCAGGAGAACGACAGCCGGGCCGTGACCATTGAGGTGGCCAACGACCAGACCGGCGGCGACTGGCATGTAAGCGACGCCAGCTTTGAGGCCCTGACCGCCCTGTGTACAGACATCTGCCGGCGCAACGGCATCAAGGAGCTCCGCTTTACCGGCGGGCCGGAGGGCAGCCTGACCACCCACCGGATGCTGGACCCGGACACCCTGTGCCCAGGCCCCTACCTGCAGGGCCGCATGGAGGAATTAGCAAAGGCAGTCAATGCCCGGTTGGGCTGAAGCGTATAAATGACAGGAAGATCTTGTGTAAGGAGGCTTCGGATTGACATGAAACAGAAACCAAATGGAAAAGGGACCAGGCTGTTTCGTTCTGTTTTGATCGTCTTGATGGTTCTGCTGACCCTGGGGGTGGTGGCCCTGGCAGAGGGAGGCGGCTCCTCTTATGTCCTCACGCTGGAAAAGCTTTTTGCTGACGGCACGCCGGAGGAAGCCAAAAACAAGGAGTACACCTTTCAGATAACGGGGAATCTGTACTCTATGGGAGAAAAAGACGGGGAAGTCAACGAGACGGTCACCTTGGGCCCTGACAACAAATACCAGGCCACGGTTGAGTTTGGCAACGCCGCCCAGGTTCAGGTAATTGAGCAGACAGAGGGCCTTGAGTTGAGCAATGGCTGGAAGGTGACAACTCCCACCGCCGAAGCCCAGTGGACGGTTCCGGACACCTCTGCCAAGGTGGAGCTGAACGCCACAGTGGGCGGCGGCGCCATCACGCTCACCCGGCCTGCCAACGCTGGCTACTCCTGCGCTTATCAGGTGACAGGTCCCAAGCAGTTTTCCAAGATCGTGCCGGACAACGGCACTCTTGGCCCGGGGGAGAGCTATACCCTCACCGGCCTGGACCAGGGAGAGTATACGATTGACGAGCTGAAGGCCCCGGATGGCATGGTGGTGGAAAAGTCCACGCAAAGGGCCCTGTCGGTAGCCCCCGGAGAGACCGCGTCCTTTACGGTGGACGGCGAAAACGCCACCGCAAAGCTCACCGCGCCGGAGCTGGGCGAGGGTGAACCCAGCAGGAGGTTCCGCTATGTGGCCTCTAAGGTGGGAAGCAAGGATGAGAAGGACTTGCGCTCACTCTATCTGGACCCCGGCGAAACCGTCACAATGGAGAACCTGGACAAGGGGACCTGGACGATTGAGGGCGTGCCCTATAAAGGTACGGGAGAATTTGCTGTCAGTGTGCTGCGGAAAGCTAAGACGATACCCAAATATTACGCTTATGCTAATTATACTAAGAAACCATTTGCAATAGTTAACTCCACATGTGATTATGCTGACAATCTCAGAATTGGCCCTCTGCGTGATTTTGACACAAACAAGTCGATAGAAGGTGTCAAGTATAAGGTAACGGTACAGGCGACATGGAAAAAGAAGGGCGCCGACAGCTGGGATGTGATTAATCGGTCTTTCTCCAATCGTACCAGCGAGAAGTATACTTTATTAAATACCGAGTTTAAGCTTTCAAACGGCAATGTATATGAGCCGTATATCAAGCCGGGAAGTAAAGTGACCATAACTGCGCTTACCAAAACAAGCGATACTGAACTCAACCTGGCAAATACGAAATATCGTGTTCAATGGGACGAACACACTAAAGAAAAAATAGAGAATTCAAGTATCAGTGATGAGGATGGCTATAAATCCCACACTTTTGAAATCGATGACCAGGGTTGGCTGGAAATCACCAAGCCCGCCGCCCCCGATGGTGAAAGCGACCCCAACCTGTACACCTTTACCGCGACAGATTCAGCAGGGGCAGAGAGGTCCGTCACCCTGGGAGCCGGAGAGACCCAGCGTTTGGAGGGCCTGGCTGAAGGCAGGTGCACCGTAGTGCAGACCAAGACAGCCCCGGCCAAAAAGACCTTTTCCCTGGAGCTGAGCGACAAGCAGAGCTTTGTGCATTCAGGCGCGTATGCCACAGTCACCCTGATGGGCAGCCACGGCCAGGTGAGCGTGACCAAGCCCGACAATAAAGAGGGAACTACCGACGGCGGGCGGCTTTATCTCTTTGCCCTGCAAAACCAGACGGGAGACGAGCTGGATCGGGTTGCTCTGCACGCCGGAGAGACCAAGGTCTGGCAGGACCTGACCCCCGGCGTCTACGGCATCCGCTCCCTTGACGATTCCAGTCCGGCGGGCTTCCACCTGAAATACAGCAACAGCTCCTACATCTCTATCACAGGCGGCAGCGAGTCCTCTATAAAGGTTACCAACCACTTCTCTCAGGAGAAGGGAGCGTACCATGTCATCCACGAGTATTACCATGACTTTGTCGACCCCAGAAACCTGGACGGTTACAGCGAATACGAAACCATCTCTGGCCAGCCGCTGGACAGCTCTCCCTGTTTAGCCGAGGATGTAGACTGGGAGCTGTTCTACAAGGGCCGTGAATATCGCCATGTGGAAGACGCCTATGGCAGAGTGCAGTATTACGGTGAGCCGGAGGATGTGCTTCAGGAGTCAGACGAGGATGATGCAGAGGAACCTGACCCAGACCCTGACCCAGACCCCGACCCGGACTCTGACCCGGAGGCTCCTGACGGAGAGGAACCCACAGCCAGCCCGGATGCTGACCTCAGCCCCGAGCCCGACCCGGTCCCCCAGCCCGGGGAAGCTCCGGACAATGCCCCGGATGCGGCTCCCGTCCCGGTGCCGGACGCTGACCCGGACGCCCAGCCTGACGCCGGTCCTGAGCCTGACCCGGATGTCCAGCCCAGCAACGCGCCGGACGCCCCCTCTGACATGACCCCCGGCCTGGATCCTGACGTCGGCCCGGACGCGGAGCCCACGCCTGCGCCCACTCCCGAGGAACCGGTCCTTCCCAGCCCGGGTCCCACCGAACCGCCCTATGAGATCATCCTGGACGGCGACACGCCTCTGGATGCTTTTCCTGGGGACGGCAAGCTCTACACCATCGCAGGCTTCCTGAACCCTATGGAGCTTTGGTCGCCGGACCCCGGCCCAGCCCCAGACACAGTAGCGGCAGCCGCCGCAGAGGACCAGGCAGCCGAGGGGCTTCTTCAGACCGAGATTATCAACCACCAGCCGGATGCCGCTATGAATTCCGTCCAAGCCACCAGAGACGGGCGGCAGATCATTATTCTGCGCTATGTATACACCCCTGAGGAGGAAAAGCCTGTAGAGGGCACCTACAAGGTGGTGCATGAGTATTACCTGCGGAACAACAGCAGCATCTTTGAGGGCCGCAGGGAGATTGAGACCATCACCGCCCCCTTGGGCGAAAAATTTACGGCCAAGGCCGTGGCGGAGCTGAGGCGGTTTACTCCCACCATTTACCCCCCAGGCGAAACCCCGGTGGAGCATACCTATACCTGCTTTGGCTGGCTTCAGGGAAAAATGGACAGTGACGCCGCATATTCAGAGCGGGTGGACATGGATCATGTGGAGCCTACCGTGGAGGGGGACCAGATCCTCATTCTGAAATACTACCGGTCGGAGCAGGAGCCTGAGCCTATGCCCACGCCCACTCCGGTTCCTCCGCCTCCTGTCACGGTTCCCACCCTGACCCCTGCGCCTACGGCAAGCCCCAGTCCTGAGCCCAGCGCAGAACCCTCGCCTGAGCCCAGCCAGGAGCCTACTCAGGAGCCCAGCCCCGAGCCTACGCCGGAGACTTCTCCCAGCTTGGAGCCGTCGCCTACGCCAGACGATGAGTTTGATATTGAGGACAATGACAACCCCTTTGCCAGCGCCCACCCAGACCCCACGGAGACCCCTGCCCCTACGCCAACGCCTACCCCGACCCCAACGCCTACTCCCACACCGTCCCCGACGGTGAAGCCCACCGCTAAGCCCACGCCTACACCAAAGCCCACCAAGTCTGTGCCTAAAACCGGCGGGGGCGTCCCCATGGCTTTCTGGGGCACCTTGAACGTGAGCTCTCTGGCAGGCTTGGGCGGCGTGACAGCGGCTCAGGTGCGGGAAAAGCGCCGTACCCAGGGCAAACGCCGGAAAAAGTAAGCTCTGAGCGCTGAATCCAACAACTGCCGCGTGCTTTGGGCAGTCTGTCATAAAAAAGCGAATCCCCGCCGGAAAGTGGTTGCTTTTCGGCGGGGGTTGCTTTATAATGAAAGTATCGTTACGCAGTTCAAAAGAGGGGCTTCCCTCCTTTGAGCCAGACGGCTTTACTGCCCGGTTTAACATCGACATGCACAATTTTAAGCGCGTTTACGATAATAACAAATCAGGGGAATATTAAGCAGAGTATCTTGCCGAAAGGCTTGATATAAAATGACAAAGATAAAAACGCAACGCATATCTAAAAAGGTATGCCAGAGCCGGTAGGTAGCCCGGCCGTCTCATCCTATGGATGAGGTAAGTAACCTGCCCCTCCGGGTTGTCCATTCTTTGCCCATAACACATTGCAGGAGGGAATGTTATGGTCACAGAAGGTGGAAAGCTCACCGTGTTTTTTGAGGGGCCGTTCTGGGTTGGTGTTTTTGAACGGGTATCAGCGGGCAAGCTGTCGGTGTGCAAGGTTACATTTGGGGCAGAGCCGAGGGACCAGGAGGTTTGGGACTTTATCCTCAGACACTACGATGGGTTGAAGTTCGGCCCGGCGATAGAGGCTGAGGGGAAGAAAAGGGCCGATCATCCCAAGCGGAGACAGCGCAACGTCAAAAGGCAATTACAGGCCTCTGGTGTGGGAACCAGGTCACAGCAGGCGTTGCAGATGCGGCGTGAGGAGATGAAAGCCCAGAAAAAGCAAGCCAGCAAAGAGCGGCACAAGGCCGAGAGGCAGCGTCGGTTTGACCTGAAGCAGCAAAAGCGCAGGGCAAAGCACAGAGGCCATTGATTGCGGCGGCCTTTTACTTCCCGTTCGCGGGGTACACAGTATAGAAAGGGACAGGCGGGCCGCAATGGCTTGCCTGTCCCTTGACTATTTGAGAAAGAACTTATCCTTTGGGCGCAGTGGTTTTTGCCCATGGCAGAGCAGTCCGGCCAGGGGCAAGGAGGTACACAGAACCCCCGTGGGGTGTTGTAGGCAAGACCGGCGCCAGCGCTTTGCAATACCCAGGTATCGAGCAATAGACCCCTGTATACAGACTACACACACCCACAGAGGCCCCTGATCTGTCCTCTTCCTGTTTTTCTTTTAAAACCTGAACTCTGCAATAAAAAAGAAGCCCCGCCTGAAAAGGCCGGGCCTCTTTTTTATGATACGCGAGGGTTTACTTCGCGTCAAACTCCTGGCTGTAGATCTCGGTGCCATCCTCGGCAGCGTAAACCACCACAACCTTGGGGTCAGAAACCTCAATGGCGCTGGACAGAGAGGAGGCAATGCCCTCAAAGGTAGCGGCCTGGCTGGCCATAGCGGCTTCCAAGGCATCGTGCATGGTGGTGATCTCTTCTTCGCTGAACTCCTCGCCCACAAAGGTGAAGGTGTAAACCAGCTTGTTGTCCTGGCCCTCTACCTTAACAGCCATGCTGTCGTCGCCGGCGGTCAGGCTCTCAATCATGCTGTCCAGCTGGCTCTTCACACTGGGATCGTCCAGGAAATCCTGGATGGAGGCATACTTGCCATTGGCAGCCGCGCTGCTGGCCTCAGAGCTGCTCGCTTCAGAGCTGCTTTCCTCAGGGGCGCTCTCCACCTGAGAGCTGCTGTTCTCACTGCTGGCAGTGCTAACAGAGCTGCTGGGCTCGCTGCTGGAGCTGCTCTTGTCGTCGCCGCCGCAGGCGGTCAAGGACAGGACCATGGAAACGGCCATTGTGCCGGCCAGAAGCCGGAGGAGATTCTTTTTCATGACAAATCACCTTTCTTGAATGTAGTATAATGTATTTTTCAGGGCCCGTTTGAAAGCGGGGAGCGTTACAGAAAAGAGATCAGGCTCCGGTCTTTCAAACGGGCCTTGCAAGGGCTTTTGGCCTCACAAGGCCTGAAGCCATGGAGAATTATACTCCCATTCTGGGGCGATGTCAAGCGTTCATTGATTACAAAAAAGTTAATATTTTCTCTCAGGACAACATTTTTGCACGGGAGCAGATTCAATCTGGCAAAATTAGCCGAAATATTCAGCGGCTTCCCTCCTGCTTTTCCCGCAGGTCTTGCACGCTGTCCCGCTCAATCAGCCGGGCGGGCAGCTCAATGCGCAGCCAGGGCTCCTCCTCGCCCAATGCCTTGAGCCTGCGCAGGTTTTTGATCATCAGCACACATTCCCGCCCCATCAGCTGGGGGGAGTTGCGGATGGTGGTGATGCGGGGCTCGATCATGGTGCACAGGGGCTGGTCGTCAAACCCGGTGACAGACACATCCTCTGGCACGCGCTTGCCCAGCTGCTCCAGGGCCTTGATGGCCCGCCAGGCCTGCCGGTCGTTTTCGCACACTAGGGCTGTGGGCAGTTGGGGCACAGCGGCCAGCTGCTTTGCCAGCCGCTGATATTCCAGCAGATCCTCCCCCTGTCCGGCGCAAAAGCAAAATTCCGGGCGATAGTCCAGGCCAAGCTCTCCCAGGGCAGTGCGATACCAGCGCTGGCGGTCTGCCCGTACCTCCCCCGGCCAGCCGCTGTAGACAAAGCCCAGCTGAGTGTGGCCCCGGTCCTTCAGGTAGCGGATGACATGGAACATACCCTGCCGGTTGCTGATGCATACGCTGCTGGGCTCCCAATAGCTGGGCCCGTCCAAAAATCCCCCCGCATCCATAAAGACAAAGGGGACGCCCGCTGCCTTGACGTCCCGCGCCAGCTGGGCAGTCAGACGGCAGGGGTGGACAATGGCCCCTACCACATTGCCGGTGCGGCGCAGCTGCTCGGCCAGGGTGACGTTTTTCAGGCGGTTCGTGTGAACCATCACCAGACAGCAGTCGTTCTCCCAGGCCTCGGCCTCCACCCCTTCCAGCACGCCTGAGAAGAAATTGTAGGGGTCGTTCCGGTCTGCGAAAAAGTCGTCGGAGATGATATAGGCAATGACTTTGCAGGCGCAGCCCCCCTCCTGGGCCTGCGCCGCCTCTTTGGCGGGCTGGGCTCCCGGGGCCTCGCCGGAGCGGCAGGAGTCGCACAGCATCTCCTCATGGCCCAGCTCCTGAATCTTTTCCAGAAGGGATTTGCGCAGAGAGTCGCTGATGCCGGGCTTGTTATTCAGCACCAGAGAGATTGTGGCGGGAGAGACGCCCAGCTTCTTTGCCAAATCTTTTGCTTTCATAAGAAACCGCCCCCAGGGGTTTATAAACTATTTATAAAAACATTATAAATGATTTCCTCCCAAATTGCAAGACCCTATTGACAATCCGCCTGGAAAAAGTTAAAATAGATTTGAAAAATGAAAGAAGGGGAGCTGGGAAACCGGCTGAGAGGAGCCTTGAGCTTAGACCCTTGAACCTGATCCGGGTAATGCCGGCGGAGGAAGCGTTTCATTTTTTCGGCCAGCGCAGGGCCCGGGCAGTGGGGGCTCTGGCTTTGTCGAAGGAAGCTTCCGCGCCGTCTGGAGGATATCCAGGCGGCGCTTTTCATTTTTCCCTTTGTGCCCAGTCAAAATACATAACAGAAAGGGAAGATCGTGTCATGAGTCAAAACAACAGTCAGAACAGAAACAGCTCGCGGGTAGCCAACCTGGTGCTGGCAGGGGTCCTCATTGCCTTGGGGACTGTGCTCTCCTTCATCAAGGTGTTCAACCTGCCCTATGGCGGGTCCATCACTCTGTGCTCCATGCTGCCGGTGATGGTGTTTGCCTACCGCTGCGGGCCCCGATGGGGGCTGGGGGCTGGGTTTGCCTACAGCGTGCTGCAGCTGCTGTTCGGCCTGGACGCCCTGAAGGGAATCAGCGCAGCCACTATTGTGGGGTCTGTTTTGCTGGACTATCTGCTGGCCTTTACTGTGCTGGGGCTGGCCGGCGCGCTGCGGGGCAGGCTGAAAAGCGACCCGGCGGCGTTTACCCTGGGGTGTCTTATCAGCGGCCTGCTGCGGTATCTTTGCTCCTTCCTGTCCGGGTGGATTTTGTGGAGCGAGTTTGCGGACGTGAATTTCTCCCCCATGCTGGCAGGTATGGACGGCCAGACCCTGGCATTCTTCTACTCGCTGCTATATAATGGAAGCTACATGATTCCCGAAATCATCCTGACCTGCGTGGTGGGCTTCCTGGTAATGCAGTTTACCGGGAAATACATTCTGAAACCAGAGGGCTAAGCCAGCCTCCCCGGCGAAGAACGCAGGACTTTGCCTCTCTACCCCTAAAGACAGCGAATGACCTGCTATCTCGAGCTGCACCCAGAAAAAGCCTCCCCTTTCCGCCCCAGGCAAGCCTGGCGGTTTGAAAAGGGGAGGCTTTTCCTCTCTGTCCGCTGCTTTGAAGCAGGCCGCGCGCAACCTCGCGCCTGGGGTGCAATGTCCGAAGAGCTGCAAGCTCTTCCAGCTGACTTTACCGGCAGCAGAAGGGACGCTCGCCCCCTTGCTCCGCAAGGGGAAGAAGCTTTGCTTCGCAAACCTTCCGCAGCCGCGCAAGACCAGCGCGGCTGCGCTCGCTGGCTCCTTTGCCAGCTACAGCACAAACCCGCCGTTCACACCCAATGTCTGCCCGGTGATGAACTCGTTCTCCGCCAGAAACACCGCTGCCCTAGCCACATCCTCGGGCGCGCCAATGCGCATCAGCGGGGTCTCCTCCCGCAGCGCGGCCATGTCCTGGGGGGTGAGGCGGCGGTTCATAGGCGTGTCGATGACCCCCGGGGCAATGCAGTTCACCCGCACCCCCGAGGGGCCCTCCTCCTGGGCCAGCGCCTTGGTCAGGCCAATGACCCCTGCCTTTGCCGCCGAGTACGCCGCCTCGCAGGAGGCCCCCTGCTGCCCCCACATGGAGCTGATATTGATGACGCACCCGCCCTTCTGCCGGATCATATGGGGCAGAGCCCGGCGGCAGCAGAGGAACACGCTGGTCAGGTCCGCGTCCAGCACCTGCCGCCACTGGGCAAGGCTCATGTCTGTCAGCAGGCCCTGCCAGGCTGTTCCCGCATTGTTCACCAACACGTCCGCCGAACCCAGCTCTGCCTCCATCCGGGCAAACAGCCCCTCCACGTCCGCCTCCCGGGTCAGGTCCCCCTGTAGGGCCAGGGCCTGACCGCCCTTCTCCCGAATGGCCTGGGCGATGAACTCCGCCTCCTGCTGCCGGGTGTTGTAGTGGACCGCCACTGCGCAGCCCCGCTCTCCAAAGGCCAGGGCAATGGCCCGGCCAATGCCCCCCGAGGCCCCGGTAACCAGCACATTTGCCCCTGAAAGCTTCACAGCTCCATCTCTCCCTTCTCATACATCACGGCCGACAGGGCCGCAATGGGCGCGGTCTCTGTGCGGAGGATGCGGGGCCCCAGGCTGCAAATTTTCGCCCCCAGGGACCGGGCCAGCTCCGCCTCCTCCTCCGCGAACCCGCCCTCGGGCCCGATAAACACAAACAACCGGCCCCCTGTGTCCCTCAAGCCCTCCTTCAGACTGAGGACAGCCCGCTCGTAAAGGAACAGCACATGGCCCTCACCGGCGGCAATCTGCAAGGCGGCGGCAAGGGGCGCGGGCGCAAGCACCTGGGGAACCATGCCCCGGCCGCTCTGCATAGCGGCCTCCAGAGCAATTTTCTGCAGCCGGGCCAGCTTTTTGGGCTGCGCCTTCTGGTCCCATTTTGCCACGCAGAACCGGCTCTCTACCGGCCAGACGCTGTGTGCTCCCAGCTCCACGGCTTTTTGCACCACAGTTTCCAGCTTGCCGCCCTTGGGCAGGCACTGGCACACAGTGACCCGGGTCCGGGCCTCTCCCCGGCTGGGGACAGAATCCCCTGCTGTCAGCCACAGGGAGTTCCCGGCATTCTCCGCCACAGTGCAGAGGCAGTCTGTCCCCGCGCCGTCGCACAGGGTGACAGACTCCCCGGGCCGCAGGCGCAGTACCTTGGCCCCGTGCCGCCCGGCCTCCCCCTCCAAATGGTACAGCCCGCCCTCAGGCAGGCTGTCAACAAAAAAACGGGGCATAGGCTACAGAATGCAGTAGCGGTCCATGTAGCCCTCCATGGCCGCGACCAAAGCCGGGTCTCCCTGCTCCTTCAGGTAGTCGTGAATGTCCGCCACTGTCACAATGGGGTGCACCTTAAGGCCGAACTCCTCCTCTACCTCCATGATGGCAGTCTTGCCGGGGGTCTGGCCTACCTCGCAGCGGTTGACGCTGATGAACACGTCAGTCACATTCACATCGCCGCAGCCCTTAAGAATAGACATGGATTCCCGTACAGCAGTGCCGGCGGTGATCACGTCCTCAATAATAATGATCCGGTCCCCGTTCTTAGGCTGGTAGCCCACAGTGACGCCCCCCTCGCCGTGGTCCTTGGCCTCTTTGCGGTTGAAAAAGTAGGGCTTGTCAATCCGGTGGTCCTGCCACAGGGCCGGCGCACAGGCGGACACCAGGGGGATGCCCTTATAGGCCGGGCCGAACATGGCGTCAAAGCCGTCGCCGACCGCATCCTTTACCAAAGCGGCGTAGTAGCTCCCCAGCCGGGAGAGCTGGGCCCCGGTGCGGTACAGGCCGGTGTTGACAAAGTATTGGGTGTTGCGCCCCGACTTGGTGACGAACTCCCCAAACCGCAGCACATCGGCGGAAAGCATGAACTCAATAAACTCCTTTTTCTTCTCGGTCAGCATACCATCGACTCCTTTACGTTTTTATGTATGAAAGCTTTAAGCCCGCAACAGACAGCAATCCCCCGGGACATCCGCTGCATGGGGCCTTTACCGCTGTCCATGCCGGCCCCTGCGGTCAGCCGGCCGGCTTTCTTGCCAGCTCCAGGTCCACCGTGTAATACACTGTCATCACCCCGCCGTGCCTTTGAATGGCCCGGCAGATGCCCTGGAACAGCCCCTCCCGGTTGGCCGGGTCCAGGGCCATATGGTCCCGGTAGGTTGTCAGCAGAGACAGGTACTCCTGTACCGTGAAATCCCGCTCCATCTCATACAGATGAAACTCTGTCTCTACAAACCCATGTTGTTTCGGAATGGCTAAAAGCCTCTCCCCATCCTCTGGGCGCAGCGGCACATATTCCCCCTTGCCGCCGTTCATATACCGGCGGTAGAGCTCCTGCACCTCCTGTGTGAGCTCCACGCGCTGCCGGTCCGGTCCGGCGTGATAGGCAAACCGGGCAAAGGCCCCGCCGGGCTTCAGCAGCTCATACACCCTTTGATAGCCGTACTCCTCGGGAATCCAGTGGAAGGCCGTGGCGGCATAAACCAGGTTAAAGGCCCCGCCGGGGCAGGAATAGTCCTGCAGGGTCTGTTCCAGCAGGGTGAAATTGGGATATCGCCCCAAACGCTTCCTGGCCAGAGCCGCCAGGTTCCCTCCCGGCTCCAAGCCTGTCAGGCGGCAGCCCGTATCCAGAACCGGCCCGGAGGCCTTGCCCGAGCCCAAGCCGATTTCCAGGGCCTGGCTCTCCCCTGCCAGCGGCTGATATCGAAGGATATCCCGGTACAGCTCCTGAGGGTATTCCGGGCGGACAGAGTCATATTCCGCCGCCGCGTTGTCAAAGGTGCGCTCAAACTCTCCAGCCGACATTTCCCTACTCCTTTCCTTTGACAGATTCCAGCCCGGTCGTCCAAGCGATCGTGTTCCCGTTGCTCTCCGCCAAGACTGTCCCGTCCTCATCCGTGCGGTAGACAGTGACCCCGGCAGCGTCCAGCGCCGCGAGGGTCTCCCGGTGGGGGTGGCCGTAGCGGTTGCCGGTCTCGCAGCTGATTACCGCGAACTGGGGGGCTACCTCTGCCAGAAACAGGTGGGAGGTGGAGGAGCTGGAACCGTGATGGCCGCATTTCAGCACATCCGAGTCCAGCAGATAGCCGTCGTTCAGCACCACCTCCTCGCTCTCCGCCTCCGCGTCGCCGGTGAACAGGAAGGAGGTCTCTCCATACACCAGCCGGATGACAGCAGAGTAGTTGTTGGCCCCCTCCCAGTCCGCGTCAACCCGGGGGGCCATTACCTGGAACAGGGAGCCTGCCGGAGACTCGATGGAGGCATCCTCCATCAGCCGGTTAATGGTGAGATTCTTCTCCTCCGCGGCGTCCAGCAGCTTCTCGTAGGCTGTGGTAGTGGGGGTCTTGTCCTCGGGCAGCTGGGGCATGTACAGGGCGCCAATGTCAAAACGCTGGATGATGCGGGCCATACAGCCCATGTGGTCTGTGTGGGGGTGGGAGCACACCAGAGCGTCAATGCGCTCCACGCCCAGGTCCCGGAGATAGTCTGTGAGGCCGTCGGCATACTGATACTCTCCGGTGTCAATAAGCACATGGAACCAGCCGCTCTCTCCTGGGATGCGGATGAGCTGGCTGTCCCCCTGGCCCACGTCCAGGTAATAGACCTGCAGGCTCTGTCCCTGGCCGCCCTCGGGCAGGGGGACAGAGCCCACGCCCTCGGGGGCATTGCCGGAGAGATTGAGCCGGCTGGACAGCAGGAACAGCAGCACCAGCACAATGAGGCCTCCCACAGGCCCCAGCCCGTAAGAGCGGCGGAAACGGGGCCGGCTGCTTCGGTTTTTACGGTAATTTGGCAAGGTGATCCCTCCCACGCTTGAATTCCCGGTCATTATAACACAGCGGGCCGTGTTTGTCCAGCAGAAGGCAGGGGCCGGGATTGTCCAAACCACAGAGATAATCATCTGTATTGCCCCGCCCCACGGGCGGGGCAATACGAAAAAACTCCTCGAAGCGGACACTCCCGCAGGGGCCCACATGCCCGTCTCATAAACTAACAACTTGCATAAGCTGCGATGAGTATAGACTGCTTTACCAGTCTGAGAACAGGGGAGATTCGGGTAAAATGCGGGCCGTCAGGGCCTGTTCTCTTCTGCTCGCAGCTCTCTTTTGTGCATAAATACATTTATGAGACAGGCGTGAGGGGGCCATGGGGCTGTTTCGGAAAAGCCCCTTGCCGGCGTTTACACAGTCTTGCATTTTTTTACAGGCAGGTATATAATTGTTTTATGAGAGAAAGATCGTCCCTTCAGAAAGGAGAACTCACTATGAAAAAACCATTTGCCCGGCTGGCAGCCGCGGCGCTGGCCTTGGCGCTGGCCATTCCCGCCGGCCTGCCTGCTGCCGCGTCCACCAGCGACGCGCCGGGCTGGGCCGCAAAGGCGGTCCAGTTCAACACCCAGCACAGCATGATTGAAGACCCCGACGCCTGGATGCCCGGGGACCCCTCTCCCCGCAAGTCGGTGGTGTACGCCCTGTATCAGCTGGACGGAGGAGACGCGGCCCCCTCCATGGAGCAGGGGCCCGAGGATATGGGCTTTGCCTACCTGTCTCCCATCAACTATCTGTTCCCCGCCGGCTGGGCCAAGGAGAACGGCATTGTCAGCGGCACAAAAACCCTGGAGGACGGCCGTTGGTATTTTGGCCCGGAGAACACAGTGGACCGCCAGCAGATGGTGACCTTTCTGTACGCCTATGCCAGGTATGAGAACCGGGACCTGACCGGCGACCCGGCCCAGCTGGACCGCTTTGCCGACGGAGACCGCACCGCCGGCTGGGCGAGGAACGCCATGGCCTGGGCTTTGGAAAACAAGCTCATCAGCGGCACAGGCAACAACATGCTCAGCCCCGGCAAGCGTTTGAGCCGGGCGGAGCTGGCTGTGTTCCTGCATGCCTATGCCCAGCGTTATGCCGCGCCGGAGGAGTCCCCCACTCCCGGCCCTGCAGAGACTCCCACCCCCAGCCCCACAGAAACCCCTGACCCCGGCCCCGGGGGCGCTGAGACGCCCAAGCCTGACGCAACCGCAACGCCGGAGGCAACGGCTACCCCCGCGCCCACATCAACCCCTACTCCTACGCCAACTCCCACGCCTACGCCGACCCCTACGCCCAGTCCTGCTCCGGAGGTTCCCGTAGAGCAGCCGACGCTCAGCGGCTTTGCTGTTGCCTCGTACAAGGAGAACGACCAGGGCGACGTCATGAAGGTGGACGTTGCACATGATTGCAGACAGCCGGATTCCTCCAACGAGTACAGAATCAGTTTCTATACAGACGGCAACGACGCCTGGCTGGACCAGGTTGAGTTTGAGGTGGAGGACATTACCCCGCCCGCCTATAAAAAGCTGTTTGAGGATATGGACTGCCCGCCCGGTCCTGTTCAGAGCAGCCGGGTCAACATCACCGAGAAAATCGCCGGTATTGCCAGGGTCACCGGCCCCTGTACCAACGGCCCCGCCTATCCCAGTATAGAGGCCAAGGCCGGCGTTGAGATTGTCGTAACCGGCAACACGGCCCTGCGGGGAATCAAGGTCACCGCACGGCTGGATGGGCAGGTACTGGACACGGTATATTCGCTCTCAGGCAAAAACCGGGACACAGACGAGGCTGACCATGCCTTTTACAAAAAGGTCCGGGAGCGGATTGAGAAGCAGCTGTGGAACGACTCCATGTCGAACCTGGAAAAGCTGAGGGCGCTGGCTGATTATATCAACAGCACCACCCGTTACCCCCGGTCAGCCGCCACCAGCAAGGAGGGCAACCCCCAGTTCTGGCAGAACTTCTCGGTAGAGGGCCAGTTCCTGTTCTATGACGCAGCAAGCGACGTGGTGCTCAACCGCTGCATGGACCTGCAGGGCGGCATTGTCACCTGTCAGGCCCAGTCCATTTTGCAGCGCGCCGCAGTGGAGGACCTAGGCCTGCCCTATCTATATGAGGGGGGCGACCCTGAGGACATTGCCCCCGGTGAAGGGGTCTGGTCCGCCAGCGGCAAATATAGCTCCAGTCCCGATAACCCCTGGCACGAATCCCTGGTCTATAAGGACGCGGATGAGAAGCGGTATTGGCTGGACGCTCAGGGCATGGAGCTGACCGAAACCCAATACGACTACAACGCCCACATCCTTCCCCTGAAATAAAGCATAACACAAAAACGCCCCGCCTTATGGCAGGGCGTTTTTTGCAAGGTTTTTCATGCCTGATAGACATAACACACGTTGTCAAATCCAATTTAATTTTTTTCGCAAACTGCTTGATTTTACTCTCGCAATTTGTTAGCATAGTTTTGAGCTCACAACAAAACAGTCAGCCGCCGGCGGCAGGAAAGGAGTTTTTATGTCAGACTACCAACAGCTTCTGAATGACCTGGACGCCCTGGGGGTATGCAAAGGGGACGCGGTGCTGGTGCACTCCTCCATGAAAGCCCTGGGCACTACCCTTACCCCTGAGCAGGTTATTGACGCCTTGCAGCAGGCCTTGGGGCCTGAGGGCACCCTGCTTATGCCGGCGCTGACCTATGAGAATGTCACCCGGGACCACCCGGTGTTTGACCGGGAGGAGACCCCGCCCTGTGTGGGGCTGCTCCCCCGGACCTTCTGGAAGCTGCCGGGGGTGGAGCGCAGCCTGCACCCCACCCATTCGGTGTGCGCCCGGGGGCGGCTGGCCCACCGGCTCACTGTGGGCCACGCCATGGACGACACGGCGGTAGGCCCCCACTCGCCCTTTATGCAGCTGGCAGTGGTGGGGGGCAGGCTGCTGTTTGTGGGGGACATTCTGGAAAGCTGCACTTTCATGCACGGAGTAGAGGACATTGTGCGCCCCCCATGGATTCGCCCCGCGCCGCCTCAGACCTATCTGGTGGAGGGGCAGGAGCGCACCTATCCCGGCAGCGATGAATTCGGCTGGGGACAGGAGTTTCAGCGTGTCGGTGATATTTTGGAGGAGCCGGACATCAAGCGGGGCAAGCTGCTGAAGGCCAACGCCACCCTTATCGACGCCCGGGCCCTGCTGGCCGTGGGATTGATGGAGATGCGGATCAACCCCTATGCCTTTGTAACAGACATCTCCAAGTGGATATAAGAAGTCCGTAAGCAGCCGTTGACAGTTTCCTTCTTCCAACAGATTCATAATGTGGTAAAACGCATTGAGAAAGGCCCCCGGCAAAAGTCGGGAGCCTTTCTGCTATGTCAGGGCGGATGAACGCCCATTTTCTGTAAAGAATCAGGCGGATGGAGCAGACTGACCTAGCTTTTCAAAGGGGTCCCGTCAACCTAATCCAGGCAAAAGCTCTGTCGGCCCACAGCTGCAAAAAACCGCAACCACCAGCCACCACAGCCCCTAAAAAAGCTCAGCATCCAGCAGCCACCTACAAACCGCGACCACAAACCCAGCTGCTAGCACCCCCGCAGCGCTGGCGTGCCAGCGCGCTCCGCGAATTGCCTGCGGGGCGCCCGCTAATGGCAGCCGCGGGCTTGGCAGAGGTAGTAGGCGGTGGGGTCGGTGGGGTCCCAGCTGTGGCCGGGGGCCAGCTTGATGCTGGTGGGCTTTGCCATGGGCCCGCTGGTCTCCCAAGAGGAGATGTCTACCTTGGTGCCCAGGGCGCAGTTGTCATACACCCACTTTGCGTCCCGGCAGGTGAGGCGGATGCACCCCAGAGAGCGGGTGCTGCCCAGCAGATTGTACTCGTTCACCCACATGGTGGTGTTGTTGCGCACGTCGTTGGGCACAGAGTGGAACAGGTACGGCCCGCTGATCTGAGTGCACCACTGGGCCCAGCTGCCGCCGACCATCTCGCACCAGCGGTATTTGGCCGGGGTGTAAAAGGTGCCCGTGGGCGTGGGATTGCCGCAGGAGGTGATCATGGACCGCACCGGAATATTGTACTTGCCGTCGTCACCCTTGGCAAAAATAATCAGGTAGTTGGCAGGCTTGTACACCTTTATGTAATAGGGCCCGCTGACAACCCCCAGCCCGGAGATGTCCTGCTGCATCACGCCATCCTTGTAATACCGCTTCCAGCCGGACTTCATGGCAAAGCCGGTGAGGGTGCGGCCGTTGCTGTCAAACAGATAAACCTTGCCGTCTATAGTCTGTTCGCCCCGAAGACACTTGCCGTCCGGGCCCACATAGTAGCGGCCGTCTCCGTCCTTGATCCAGCCCACCTTGGGCTTGGAGGTGTCCATGACATAGTCTGTCCACAGCTCTGTGCCGTTGTCCAGACGCTTGTACTCATGGGTGGTAGAGGCCTCGGCAATCTGGCTGTAGGCCCAGTGGCTGGGGAATACGTCATAGAAGTTCTTTACCCCAGGCCGGGTCTTAGTGCCTGCGTCCGGGATGCGGTCCAGAATCTTGTTGAGAATGGTCACTGCCTCGGCCCGGGTCAGGCTCCGGTTGGGGTTGAATTTGCCCTGGCTGTCCCCGGCCACCCAGCCCCGCTGATAGGCGGAGATAATGTAGGGCCGGGCCCAGTTGGCGTCGCTCAGGTCCGGGAAGGGGCAGCTGCCCTGGACCAGCTCGTCGCAGGCACAGGCAATGGTGATGAATTCCGCCCGGGAGATGGGCCGGTCAGGCCGGAATTTGCCATCCTGATAGCCGTCGATCAGCCCCAGACTGTGCACCTTGCGCACAGCGGACGCATACCAGGCCGTGGGGCTCACGTCGGAGAAGCCGGTATCCGTCTCGTCGCAGCTCTTGTTCTTCAGCAGGCTGTAGAACATGGCGGCTGCCTCGGCCCGGCTCATGGCCTGGTTGGGCTTGAACAGCCCCTGGCCCACACCGCTGACATAGGCGCGGTGGGATTCCAGATCGAACAGCCCGGCAATGCGCTTGGCCCATTGGGCGGTGAATACCCGGTCCTCCTCAATGATCAGGTCCTTCAGGTCCACGGGCTGGGCCTGCTCATCCAGCCAGCCCACCAAAGTCAGCTCCTCTCCCTCGCCGGTGGGGATCTCCGTCTGGATCAGCACCTGGCCGCTGAGCATGTTGAGCTCTTTCTGGTCCCCCTCGTGCAAAACAAAAACCACCTTCACCGGCCTGGGGGTGGGTTCCGGCGTAGGGGTCGGCTCCGGGGTCTCTTCCGGCTGGGGGGACCCCTCCGGCGCAGGCGTGGCATCCGGGTCGGGGGTTATGTCCGGGTCAGGACTGGCCTCCCCGGGCTCGTCCGGCGCCGGAGACTCCTCCGGCGCGTCAGGGTCAGAGGCGTCCGGGCTAGGGTCCGGGTTTGGGCTGGGCTCCTGGGGGCCGGGCTCTACAGGAGCCGCAGTGGGCGTGAGCTCGTCAGCGCTGGAGGCAGGCAGCCCCAGGCAGCCGATGGTCAGCAGGCAGCACAGGCAAAGAGAAAGGTACTGCCGGAAACGGAAAGCGGGTCTTTTCATGGTATCCATGCTCCTTCCATATTGTAAGCGGGTCCGGGTTTTGGGGCAGCTTTTTGCGCCGTCAGGCCTGTCCCGCTTTTTTACATGGGTATTATACTATATATTGGGAGAAAAGGGAAGATAGATGTACAGATTTTCTCTCGCCAAAATCCCACCCGCCCCGCCCAAAGAGGAGAAAAGCCGGGGAAAGAAAATAAAATCTCCCATTCCTTGCAAGGGTGTGGTATAATGTGTTCTGCCGAACACAAGGAGAAGCCCAGAAGCGCGAAGCGCTTCTCTTTTGCTGCGCATGACTTGGCGATGCCAAGTCACAGCACCGGACTTCTCCGAACAGATTTATGTATCATGTGTTCTGCCGAACACAAGGAGATTTCTGACGAGTACACAGGAAAGCCCGAGCGGTTTTATAGGGAACAGGGCAGAGCCCTGCGCTGTGGCAGGCAGCGGCAGATCCCCTCTCCCCATGGACGGGTTTTCAAGCGCTGATTTTAAGTTTTACCCCACGAAAGCCCCTGTTGGGGCTTGACAGGAGAACGGATGTTTTGGTATGATAGAGAGACTGGAAGGAGAGATCTATAATGTCCAGACGAAAGCCCCAGGAGCAGCCTAAAGAGGGGGAAGAGGCCCAGAGCTTTGAGCTGGTGCGCAGCGCTTTGGGCTGTCTGCTGCCCCCGGACCAGGCCGGCAGGGTTCTGGCCCAGCTAAGGCGGCATTTGGGCAGCTTTGCCACCCTGGTGCGCACCCCCGAGGCCGGCCTTGCCGCCCTGCCGGAGGTGGACCCGGGAACCGCCCGCTTTTTGCACCTGACCCTGGAGCTGGCAAAGGCCTCTCTGCGGGCCGGGCCCAGCTACCGGCAGGACGCGCTGCTCTATTCTGACCTGGTAGAGCTGCTGCGCTCTGAGCTGTTCGGCAGAAGAACCGAGGCTGTGGCCGTGGTGCTGCTGGACGGCGGCGGGCGCAGGCTTTACAGCGGGGTGGTGATTTCCGGCGAGATCAGCGCAGTGCGCATCCATATCCGCAGCCTGGTAGAGCGGTGCGTCAACCACAATGCAGCCTATGCTGTGCTGGGCCACAACCACCCCACCGGCGTGGCGGTGCCCTCGGTGGAGGACATTGTGGTTACCGCGCAGGTCGCCCTGGCTCTGATCAATGTGGACGTGACCCTGCGGGACCACATCATTCTCACAGATGACAGCGAGTTCTCCTTTGCCAACAGCGGGCTGCTGGCAGAGGTTGACCGTCTTGCGGCCCGGTGCCGGGAGGATGGCCTGAGCAGGGCCCGGGAGCTGGCTCTGCGGTTCAGCCGGGGAGAGCCTCTGGGCTGGGACCGGGAGGACAGGGACGAGACAGACCATGAGAGCCGCTTTTGACAGCGGCCCGGCAAACAGGCCCGCTGCGGAACATGGCCGTACATTCACACCCAGGAGGATAACCCTATGGATTTCAAGCTAGCGTCAAAGTTTCAGCCTACCGGCGACCAGCCCGAGGCCATTGACCGGCTGGTAAAAGGCATTTCCGGCGGCATGAGGGAGCAGACCCTGCTGGGCGTTACCGGCTCGGGCAAAACCTTCACCATGGCCAATGTGATTGCCCGGCTCAACCGGCCCACCCTTATTCTGGCCCACAATAAGACCCTGGCCGCCCAGCTGTGCAGCGAGTTCCGGGAGTTCTTCCCCGAAAACGCGGTGGAGTATTTTGTCAGCTACTACGACTACTACCAGCCCGAGGCCTACATTGTCCAGACCGACACCTATATTGAAAAGGACTCGGCTATCAACGACGAGATTGACAAGCTGCGCCACAGCGCCACCTGCGCCCTGTCCGAGCGGCGGGACGTGATCATTGTGGCGTCGGTGTCCTGCATCTACAGCCTGGGCGACCCCATCGACTATCGGACCATGGTGATCTCCCTGCGCCCGGGCATGGAGAAGAACCGGGACGACCTGCTGCGCAAGCTGGTAGAGCTGCAATACGAGCGCAATGATGTGAACTTTGTCCGCAACAAGTTCCGGGTGCGGGGGGATGTGGTGGAGATCTTCCCGGCCGAGTCCAGCGAAAAGGCGGTGCGGGTGGAGTTCTTTGGCGACGAGATCGAGCGCATCCGGGAGTTCATCCCCCTGACCGGCGAGGTGACCGGAGACCTGAAGCACATTGGCATCTACCCGGCCTCCCATTATATTGTCCCCGGCGACAAGATGAAGACCGCCATTGCCAGCCTGTATGATGAAATGGAGAAGCAGGCGGCCAGCTTCAAGGAGCAGGGCAAGCTCATCGAGGCCCAGCGCATCACCGAGCGCACCCGCCACGACATGGAGATGCTGGCGGAGATCGGCTTCTGCAAGGGCATTGAGAACTACTCCCGGGTGCTCTCCGGCCGGGAGCCGGGCAGCGCGCCCTTTACCCTGCTGGACTACTTCCCTGAGGACTACCTGCTGTTTGTGGACGAGTCCCATGTGACCCTGCCCCAGGTGCGGGGCATGTTCGGGGGGGACCACGCCCGCAAGCAGATGCTGGTGGACTACGGCTTCCGCCTGCCCTCAGCCTACGACAACCGGCCCCTGAACTTTGACGAGTTCTACAGCCACATCAACCAGGCCATTTTTGTCAGCGCCACCCCCGGAGACCTGGAGCTGGACAAGTCTACCCAAGTGGTGGAGCAGGTCATTCGCCCCACAGGCCTGCTGGACCCCAAGGTCACGGTAAAGCCCACCGACGGGCAGATTGACGACCTGATTTCTGAAATCAACCTGCGGGTGGAGAGGCAGGAGCGGGTGCTGGTGACCACCCTCACCAAAAAAATGGCGGAGGACCTCACCGGCTACCTGGAAAATTACGGCATCAAGGTGCGGTATATGCACCACGACATTGACACGGTAGAGCGTATGGAGATTATCCGGGACCTGCGCCTGGGAGAGTTTGACGTGCTGGTGGGCATCAACCTGCTGCGGGAGGGCCTGGACCTGCCCGAGGTGACCCTGGTGGCCATTCTGGACGCGGACAAGGAGGGCTTCCTCCGCAGCGGCCGCAGCCTGATTCAGACCATCGGCCGGGCCGCCCGAAACGCCCAGGGCCAGGTAATTATGTACGCCGACCAGGTCACCGAGTCCATGGAGTACGCCATCACCGAGACCGAGCGCCGCCGGGCCATTCAGGAGAAGTACAACCTGGACCACGGCATCACCCCCAAGACCATCAAAAAGGACGTGGCGGAGATTCTGGAGATATCCTCTCACAAGGAGGACGGGAAGAAGAAAAAGAAGCGGTACACCCCCGCCGAGCGGGCCCAGCTAATCGAGAAGTACAAAAAGGAGATGAAGGCTGCGGCCAAGCTGCTGGAATTCGAGCACGCGGCCTATCTGCGGGACAAAATCAAGGAGCTGGAGGGCCAGGGCGGCGGCTACGCGCCAGTGCCCCGGCGCCGCAAGGGCTGAACGGAGGGAGAAAACCATGTGGAGCATTGACCCGGAGCTGCGGGCCTATATAGAAGAGAATATCCTGCCTCTTTACGAGGCCCACGACGCGGCCCACGGCCCTGCGCATGTGCAGACGGTTTTAGAGAACAGTCTTGCCCTGCTGGACGGCCTGGACGTGGACCCTAATATGGTCTACACCGTGGCCGCGTATCATGACGTGGGCATCCGGGCCGGCCGGGAGAGGCACGAGGCTGTCTCCGGCCAATGGCTGTGGGAGGACAAGGAGCTGGAACGCTGGTTTACTCCTGAGCAGCGGCAGACTATGCGGGAGGCTGTGGAGGACCACAGGGCCTCCCGGCAGGAGCCGCCCCGAAACCTCTACGGGCGCATTGTCAGCGAGGCGGACCGGGACCTGGACCCGGAGCGGGTGGTACGCCGGATGATAGAATACAGCAAGGCCCACTGGCCTCAGTGGAGCGATGAGGAGCACATCCAGCGGACCATTGCCCATGTAAAGGATAAATACAGCGAGAGCGGCTACCTGCACCTGTGGCTGCCCTGCCCCCGGAACGAGGCCGGACTGGCCACCCTGCGGCAGTGGCTGCGTACCGGAGAGCTGACAGAGCGGTGCAAAAGGTATCTGTAACCTGAAGGAGGTCCCCCATGACAAAGGAACAGGCGCAAAGCATCCTGTACCGGCAGCTGGCAAAGGAATTTGGCTGTACCCCGGAGGCCTTCACCCGGCCAGGGCTGACCGTCACTACAGCCGCCCTGCGCCCGGGCGCAAGAGCCACCATCCGGAAGGACCCCATGCTGCTGATGGCCGGTACAGGGAACAGTGTGGCAGTCTCTGTGCATGACAGCCTGCGGGAGCTGGTGGAGGAGCTGGCCGCAAAGGTGGACGGCCTGCACCGGCTGTTTGAGTTCCCGGCATTGCGGGCTCTGGACAAGAAGCTGCGGGAATATGGCCGGGAGCTGTGGGGCGCCGAGCACTTTTTCCTCCCCGGCGGGCCTTTGAGGGACATCCCCCTGCCGGAAGGGCTCCGATACCGGTGGTTCAACGAAAAGAGCGTGGGAGAATTTTATCCCAATGAACGTTTTCCCATGGCGCTAGGTTCACAGTACAGCCCCGACCGGCCGGATGTCATTGCCTTGGCCGCGCTGGACGGCGGGACGATTGCCGGGGTGGCCGGAGCCTCAGCTGACACAGAAATCATGTGGCAGGTGGGCATTGACGTTGTAGAGGAATATAGGGGCAAGGGGCTGGGCACGGCCCTGGTCAGCGCCCTCAGCCGGGAAATAGAAAACCAGGGAAAGCTGCCCTTCTATGGCACGGCGGCAGGAAATCTGGCCTCCCAAAGAATCGCCGTGGGGTGCGGGTTCGTGCCGGCCTGGATAGAAACTGACGCCTGAGCCGGATGAAGGAGGAAAGAATATGGATAAGCAAAAGGTTTGGAGCACGGGCCTTGCACAGCTGGCAATAGACTTTAACATCAGTCCTGAACGCGTCCAAGAGGGAGGCGTGATTTTAACACCCCCTGCCCTGAACCCAGGGCGGCGGGCCTACTCGGACAAAATGCCTTTTTTTGAGATGGCCACCGTGGGCGCGGCAACCGTCATCATGGCGGACAGGAGCCTTTGGCCCGCTTTACAGGAGTGGTCAAAGGACGCAGACGAACCCCATTGGCTTTTTGAGTTCCCCCGGATGCAGAAGCTGGCGGAGATACTCTCACCCTATGGCTTCGCCCTGACCCAGACCATCCACCACTATCTCCCCACCCGGGACTTCCGTCCAGCCCAGGCTCCGGCAGGACTGACCCTCCAATGGCTGGAACAAAAGGACATTGCCGCCTATTACCCCAACGAGGCCTGGCCCAATGCCCTCCAATCAGAAGAAAACTCCGCCCGTCCCGATATGCTGGCTCTGCTGGCAATGGACGGGGACAGGCCTGCCGCTATGGCCGGGGTCAGCGCCGACAGCCCCACGCTGTGGCAGGTGGGCATTGACGTGCTGCCAGAGTACCAGAGCCGGGGTCTGGGCACCCTGCTGGTGGAGGGTTTGGCCTATGAGGTGGAGCGCCGGGGGGCCGTGCCCTTTTACGGCGCCAGTCTCAGCAACCTCCACTCCCAGAACATTGCCTGGAAGTGCGGCTTTCGCCCGGCGTGGGTGGGGGTGTCGGCGAAGAAAACGGAGGAGAATGGACTATGAGCAAGCCTTTAAGCGAAATGACCCTGGAAGAGCTGTGGGAGCTGTTCCCCATCTTTTTGACCGGGCACCAGGACTGCTGGGCCCAGTGGTACGCAGAGGAAGCGGGTATTCTCCGGGAAATCCTGGGCCCCGGGGTGATTCTGAGCCACGTGGGCAGCACGGCCATAGAGGGCATCTGGGCCAAGCCCATTATTGACATTCTCATTGAGGCGGAGGGCCCGGCGCTGGCGGAGGCCGCGGACACCCTCAAGAAGGCCGGGTACATCTGTATGGCGGACAGCGGGATTCGGGTGGATTTCAACAAGGGTTACACTCCTGAGGGCTTTGCCCAGCGGGTGTTCCACCTGCACCTGCGGCAGATGGGCGACAATGGTGAGCTGTACTTCCGGGACTATCTGAACGCCCACCCGCAGGCCGCGAAAGAGTATGAATCCCTCAAGCTAGGCCTGTGGAAAAAGTATGAGCACGACCGGGATGGGTACGCAAAAGAGAAGACCAACTTTGTCCAAGAGCACACAGCAAAGGCCAAGAAGGCCTATCCGGGCCGTTATGCCCGTCCGGAGGCTCTGGCCCGGGAGACCTTTCCCCCTGGAGAGGCGGAGGGGGTTCTGCATTTTCTCGCCGACCTGCGGGAGGCTGGTATGGACTTTGAACGGGCCGGGGGATACTGGGCGGAGCAGTTTTACTGGGTCGTGGGGTATCAGGGAGAGCCGGTGTGCTTCCTCCTGCTCAACGGTACAGGGGAGGAGGCTCCTATGGCGCCTTTCACAGTGTGGACAGACGACAGCGGTTCCCCCTGGTATGAGGACGGCCCCCTTACCCAGCGGGAGAGGGAGCTCTGCTGGCAGCACGCTGACATCTGCGCCTGCTGCGGCTCCTGCGGCGGAGGCACTAGGAAAATCCTGTTCGGCAAAGAGTTTGAGAACGTGTGCCGGACCCCCATGCGGTTCACCCGCCCGGATGGGGAGGAGCTGGCCCTGCTGGAAAAGCTGGCGGGCCTGCGGAGAGCGGATATAGAGACCTTAAAAAGGAGAACCTAGCCTATGAACATACTGAATATACCTGATATGCTGGATTTGATTCAAAGCCGGACAAGCTACCGGGGCCGCTATGAGCCCGAACCCGTGCCCCGGGAGGACTTGCGGCAAATCATGGAGGCCGGGCTGGCCGCGCCCTCAGGCTGCAACAAACAGACCACCAGTCTCATCGCGGTGGACGACCCGGAGGTTTTGGCCCGGCTTAAGGCAGTGATTGACCCGCCTATTGCCCAAACCGCCCCGGCGGCCATCTGCGTGCTGACCCAGAAAATCCTGGCCTACCGGGACCGGTGCTACCAGGTGCAGGACTATGCGGCGGCGATTGAGAACATGCTGCTGGCCATCCATGCCCTGGGCTACGAGAGCTGCTGGTACGAGGGGCACATCACCGACGATGACCGGATTGACCTGAAAATGGCTCAGGTGCTGGGCGTGCCCGAGGACTACCAGTTGGTGTGCTTTCTGCCTGTGGGCCGGGCCGCTCAGGAACCCAGGCCCTCGCCCTCTAAAAAGCCCTTCTCAGAGCGGGCCTGGTTCAACGGGTTTCAGAAAAACCCAGAGTCAAAGAAACTGCTGCTGACCTCCGCTGGCTTTGAGAATCCTCTGGTGCAGGCCTGCTTCCTGGAGCTGCTGGGCAAGCCCCCGGCAGAGGCCCGGGCGCTGTTCATCCCTACTGCCGCTATAGACGAGGACGCCAAAGCGGTGCTGCCCAAGTGCCGGGGCGACCTGCTGGATGCGGGCATTCTGCCGGAGCACATCACGGATTTTGATCTGGACAGGCCCATGGACCGGGACGAGCTGTCCGCCTATGACACGGTGTACTTCTGCGGCGGCTCCACGGAATATCTGCTGGAACAGGTGAAATCCAGGGGCTTTGACCAGGTGCTGGACATGGCTTTGGAGCAGGGCCTTGTCTATGTAGGGGTCAGCGCAGGGAGCATCATCGCGGCGCAGAACCTGCCCGGCAGCCTGGACTATCTGCCCCGCAAGCTGGCAGTGCACTGTGAAAGCGGCTCGCCCTGCGGAGAACTGCCGGAGGGGACGGTATATTTGACCAATGCCCAGGCAATAAAAATGGTGGGCGCAGAGGCGGAAATCATGGGATAAGGGAGAGGAATATGGAGATCGTTCCAAGAGAAGCAACAGACGCCGGCGTTCTGGCGCTTTTTTCAGAGCATGATGATTTTATGCTGGACTTTTTGGGAGAAGACAGCAGCTTTTACACCCGGTACAGTGAAGCTGAAAACATAGAGGCCGTGTGGGCGGCTTATGAAAACAACATCCTGGCAGGCTGCGTGGCCTATCGCAAAAGGGCGGCGGAAGCCGGCGAGGTCAAGCGGCTTTTTGTCCGGCGGGAGTACCGGGGAAAGGGAATTGCAAAAAAGCTGCTCAACACACTGGAACACTATGCCAAAGAGCAGGGCTGCCGCAGCCTGTATCTGGACACAAGGATCAGCCTTGAGCCGGCCGTATCTCTGTACCGGGCCTTTGGCTTTCAGGTCATTTTTCAGCAGGGCCTGTACATCCAGATGGAAAAGGCACTGTAAGCCATGTCCCTGCTGCCCGGCTCCTGGACAGGGAATGCCCAAATAAAAAAACTAAGTCAAAGGATGAACAATGCCAATGAGCCTAGACAAAATAGAAGTGCACGGCGCCCGTGAGCACAACCTGAAAAACATCGACGTGACCATCCCCCGGGACAAGCTGGTGGTGCTCACAGGCCTTTCCGGGTCGGGCAAGTCCAGCCTGGCCTTTGACACCATCTACGCCGAGGGCCAGCGCAGGTATGTAGAGAGCCTGTCCTCCTACGCCCGCATGTTTCTCGGGCAGATGGAGAAGCCCGACGTGGACAAGATCGACGGCCTATCCCCGGCCATCTCCATTGACCAGAAGACCACCTCTAAAAACCCCCGGTCCACCGTGGGCACTGTCACCGAAATTTACGACTACCTGCGCCTGCTCTACGCCCGCATCGGCGTGCCCCACTGCCCCATCTGCGGCCGGGAGATCAAGCAGCAGACAGTAGACCAGATTGTGGACCAGGTGCTGGCCCTGCCGGAAAAGACGAAAATTCAGGTGCTGGCGCCAGTGGTGCGGGGCCGCAAGGGGGAGCATGTAAAGGAGTTCGACGCCGCCCGGCGGGGGGGCTTTGTCCGGGTGCGGGTAGACGGCCTGCTGTATGACCTGAACGAGCCCATTCAGCTCAACAAAAACCAGAAGCACAATATTGAGATTGTGGTGGACCGGCTGGCAGTGAAGGAGGACATCCGCTCCCGGCTTGCGGACTCCATTGAGGTGGCGGCTTCCCTCACCGGGGGCATTGTCATTGTCAATGTGATTGACGGGGAGGACATCACTTTCTCCCAGAATTACGCCTGCCCTGAGCACGGAGTCAGCGTGGACGAGCTGACCCCCCGGATGTTCTCCTTCAACAACCCCTTTGGGGCCTGCAAAAAGTGCACGGGCCTGGGGGTGTTTATGCGCATCGACCCCCACAACATTATCCCGGACAAAAAGCTCTCCATCCGCAAGGGGGGGCTGAAGGCCAGCGGCTGGGCCATGGAGGGCAGCACCATTGCCACCATGTATATGGAGGGCCTTGCCAAGCACTATGGCTTTTCTCTGGACACCCCCATTGGCGAGCTGCCCCAGGGCATTGTGGACATTCTCCTTTATGGCACCAAGGGGGAGAAAATCAAGCTCACCCGCATGGGGGAGTACGGCCACGGCAGCAGCTATATGGCGGCCTTCGAGGGGGTCATTACCAATCTGGAACGCCGGTATAAGGAGACCTCCTCAAACTGGATCAAGGCGGAGATTGAGACCTATATGAGCGCGGTGCCCTGCGACGAGTGCCACGGCAAGCGGCTCTCTCCCGAGAGCCTGGCCGTCACCGTGGCCGGGGTGAACATTGCCGACCTGTGCGACAAATCTGTCACCGAGGCGTTGGAATTTGTAAACGCCTTAGAGCTTACTGAGCGGGAGAAGCTCATTGCCGCGCCCATTGTGAAGGAGATCAAGTCCCGGCTGGGCTTTTTGCAGAGCGTGGGCCTGGAATACCTGACCCTGTCCCGGGCCTCGGGCACCCTCTCCGGAGGCGAGAGCCAGCGCATTCGGCTGGCCACCCAGATCGGCTCCTCTCTGATGGGCGTGCTGTATATTCTGGACGAGCCCTCTATTGGCCTGCACCAGCGGGACAACAGCAAGCTGCTGGGCACCTTAAAGCACCTGCGTGACCTGGGCAACACGGTCATTGTGGTAGAGCACGACGAGGAGACCATGCGGGAGGCGGACTACATTGTGGACATCGGCCCCGGAGCGGGGGTGCACGGGGGCAATGTGATTTATTCCGGGCCGGTGAAGGGCATTATGAAGTGCAAGGGCTCTGTCACCGGAGACTACCTCAGCGGCCGCAAAAGGGTAGAGGTGCCGGAAAAGCGCCGGCAGGGCAACG
The DNA here is from genome assembly GCF_056800975.1 of Acutalibacter sp. Taxonomy (NCBI): domain Bacteria; kingdom Bacillati; phylum Bacillota; class Clostridia; order Eubacteriales; family Acutalibacteraceae; genus Acutalibacter; species Acutalibacter sp. Next base: position 9,005 of record NZ_JBQISV010000006.1, on the reverse strand, counting down.
GGAACTTTCTGGAAATCAAGGGGGCCTCTCAGAACAACCTGAGGGGGCTGGACGTAAAAATCCCTCTGGGAGAGCTGGTGTGCATCACCGGAGTGTCCGGGTCGGGCAAGTCTTCCCTCATCAATGAAATCCTCTACAAAAAGCTGGCGGCAGAGCTGAACCGGGCCCACACCTTCCCCGGTGCCCACAAGGAGATTCTTGGCCTGGAATATCTGGACAAGGTCATTCAGATCGACCAGTCCCCCATTGGCCGCACCCCCCGGTCCAACCCGGCCACCTATACTGGGCTGTTCAACGACATCCGGGAGCTGTTCGCCAGCACTCAGGAGGCCAAGCTCCGGGGCTTCAACGCCGGACGCTTCAGCTTCAATGTTAAGGGGGGCCGCTGCGAGGCCTGCCAGGGAGACGGCATTATCCGCATTGAGATGCACTTCCTCCCGGACGTGTATGTGCCCTGCGAGGTGTGCAAGGGCCACCGCTACAACCGGGAGACCTTGGAGGTCAAGTATAAGGGCAAAAGCATTTATGATGTGCTGGAGATGACCGCCGAGGAGGGGCTGGACTTTTTCCGGGATCTGCCCAAGCTGGCCCGGAAGCTGCAAACCCTTAACGACGTGGGCCTGGGCTATGTGAAAATCGGCCAGCCTGCCACCACGCTCTCCGGGGGCGAGGCCCAGCGGGTGAAGCTGGCCACCGAGCTCTCCCGCCGCCCTACAGGGAAGACGGTTTATATTCTGGACGAGCCCACCACAGGCCTGCACATCGCGGATGTGCACAAGCTCATTGAGGTGCTGCAGCAGCTGGTGGACAAGGGGAACTCGGTGATTGTCATTGAGCACAACCTGGACCTGATTAAGACAGCAGACCACATTATCGACCTGGGCCCTGAGGGGGGCAACCGGGGGGGCCTGATTGTGGCTCAGGGCACGCCGGAGGAGGTGGCCCGGGTAGAGGGCAGCTATACCGGGCAGTACCTGAAGCCCCTGGTGCTTTAACCGGCAACGGACATTTTCCGGCCTGTTTTGCCCCAAAGCCCCCATGTTAATTTGCGTTGCTTGCGGCAACGGGCCGTTTTTGATAGGATAGTGGTAACATCTGAAGGAAAAGAGGTTATCCCTAATGCTCAACGAAAATGTGAAAGCTCTTAGAAAATCAAAGGGTCTTTCCCAGGAGGAGCTGGCCGTGAAGCTGAATGTGGTGCGTCAGACCATCTCCAAATGGGAGCAGGGGCTGTCCGTTCCCGACGCGGATATGCTGATCGCTCTGTCAGAGGCCCTGGAAACGCCCACCAGCGTTCTGCTTGGAGAGACTGTTGCCGAGGCTAGGGCAGATGACCTGAGGGCCATTGCCGAAAAGCTGGAGGTAATCAACCTGCAGCTTGCCAAAAGGAGAGTCCTGTGGAGAAGGCTGCTCCATTGGCTGTTTCTCTCATTATGCGCAGCCATTGTGCTGATTTTCGCGGTCCTGGTTATAGTGGGCAGCCCCTACCAGGGCTGGGATTATCACTCCCCCGAAACCGCGGTGGCCGGCGTGGCCTTGCACACGGTTGAATGGCTGTTTGTCCGGGCGGCGCCGGTTGTCTTGGTCGGCGCGGCGACCGGCGCTTTCCTGACGCGAAAGAGAGCATAGCTTTTGCCAAAAGGCTCATGGGCTTTAAGACCCATGAGCCTTTTCTTTGATCCCTGTCACAGCCCGGTCCAGCCCTGCCAGGTCCTGACAGAGCTCGATCTCCTGCAGCCCTGCCGCCTGGAACAGCTCCCGCACCGCATTGCTCTGGGTGTCGCCAATCTCCACCCCCAGTACCCCGCCCGGCCTGAGCAGGGGGAGCCACTTTTCCAGAATCGCCCGGTAGAAGACCAGCCCGTCCCGGCCCCCGTTCAAAGCCAGCTCCGGCTCCCGGCGCACCTCCGGCTGCAGGTCCGGCAGCTCGTCCTCTGCAATATAGGGGGGGTTTGAGGCAATAAAGTCCAGCTCTCCGGCCAAGTCCGCCGGGCCCGCCAGCACGTTGCCGGCCACTGCCGCTGCCTGGTACTGGGGGTATCTCTCCACATTGGCCCGCAGATAGGCCATAGCCTTTTGGTCCACCTCCACACAGGCTGCCTGGACCCCTGGCAGCAGAGAACACAGCCCCAGCCCCACCGCGCCTGTACCGGCGCACAAATCCAGGCCCCGGGGGGCGGGCAGGCCCTGCAGCCGCCGGGCCACAGCCTCCACCAGTACGACAGTGTCCTCCCGGGGGACCAGCACCCCCTCGCCCACCTTCAGCGTCAGGCCCAGAAAGGGCCACTCCCCTAAAATATACTGCAAAGGGCGGCGGGCCTCCCGCTCTGCCAAAGCCCGCAGAAATGCCCCCTCCTCCTGAGGGGGCGCGTCCTTTTCCCCCTGAATCGCCAACGCCGGGCGGTCCAGTCCCAGAAAACGTTCTGCCAGTAGAGCCGCGTCATAGCCGGGAGAGTCTATCCCCGCCGCTGTCAGCCGCTGCCGGGCCAGTATGTACAATGCCCGATAGGTCATTGAATCAGGTCCTCTCCGTTTTCGGGTATCACCGCCTCCATGGCCGCAATCGCCGCCTCGATCATCTTGTCGTCCGGCTCCTTCACGGTGATGCGCTGCATCCAAAGGCCCGGGGCACGGATGATTCGGGAGGCCAGATTGTCATGGCGGGCGCAGAGCTTTTGCACCTCGTAGCCAATGTTGACAATAACCGGGATGCACAGCAGCTTCACCACTGTGCGCAGCACTGGATTGGAGAAGGGGATGAAGAAGCCCACAATAATGCCCAGCAGAAGCATCAGCGCCATAAAGCTTGTGCCGCACCGGGGGTGGAAGCGGCCCTTGGCCCGCACATTCTCCACAGTAAGGGGCAGGTCGTCCTCATAGCAGAAGATGGTCTTGTGCTCAGCCCCGTGGTACTGAAAGACTCGTTTAATGTCCGGCAGCAGGGACACCAGCAGCACATAGCCCAGAAAAATGAGAATGCGCAAAAGCCCCTCAAATACCGACCGCCAGCCGGAGATGTCCACCGCCAAAGCCCCCTGCGCCAGGTTGAACAGAAAGGTGGGCAGCATAAAGAACAGCACAATGGCCAGACCCATGCCCAGCACCGAGCCAATGGTCATGATGATGCCGGTCATTTTGTCCCCCAGATGGTCCTCCAGCCACTTGTCCAGGCCGGTGAGCTCCTCCTCTTCGCCATCGGTCAGCTTGTCCGCTGACAGAGACAGGGCCTTGTAGCCCAGGCGAAGGGTGTCGATCATGGCGAAAACGCCCCGGATGAAGGGCTTGCCCAGAATCGGGTACTTTTTGGTGAGCCTGTCCACCTCAATGTCCTCTGTGGTGATAGAGCCCTCTGGGCTGCAAAAGGCCGCAGTGGTGCGCCCCGGGCCCACCATCATAATGCCCTCCATCAATGCCTGGCCCCCAATGGTCGTGATTTTTTTTGCCATACTCTGCTCCTTTGCTTTTTGTATCGTTAACGCGGCTAGACACAGGCGGTCCCGCGTTTGAAGCGCTTTGCCCTCAAGGGGCAACCCCCGGCCTGCGCCCTATTGCGACTAGACGCGCCCCCTATTTGCACAAGGGGAAGAAAATGACCACCTTTGTGCCCTCTCCCTCCTTGCTTTCCAGCTCCAAGCCGCCGTTGTGCATGGCGATGATCTCGTCTGCCATAGCCAGCCCAATGCCAGAGCCCCGCACCAGCTGATTGGCCTTATAGAACTTCTTTTTTACATTGGGCAGGTGCTCCGCAGGAATGCCGCAGCCGGTGTCCTCCACCATCACCCGCACCCGTTCCGCCTCAACCTGGCTGGAGACCGTTACCGAGCCCCCTGCCTCTGTATACTTCAGGGCATTGTCCAGAATATTCACAAACACCTGCCGCAGCCGGTTCCGGTCCCCGTACACAGGGGCAAGGCATTCGTTCTCCTGGTAGATCAGAGCCTTGCCCTCGGTGCGGGCCCGCTCGGTGAACAGGTAAACCGCCTCGTCCAGCTCAGCCAGCAGGTCCAGCCGCTCCGACACCAGCTGCATCCGGCCGTTCTGCAGCCGGGAGAAGTCCAGCAGTTCCTCCACCAGGCCAGAGAGCCGCTCCGACTCCCGGATGATCACGTTCATTCCCTTTTCCTCCGTGGCCTTATCAGCCCCGTCCCGCAGGGTCTCGGCCCAGCCCTTGATGGCGGTCAGGGGCGTGCGCAGCTCGTGGGAGACAGAGGAAATAAACTCGTTCTTCATGCGCTCGGCAGCGCCCAGCTCCTCGGCCATGTCGTTGACCGTGTCGCACAGCTGACCGATCTCGTCGTTATGGGCCTTTTGAATGCGCACCTCAAAGTCCCCCTGGGCAATCTGCCGGGCGCTCTGGCTCACCTGGCGCACAGGCACCAGAATGGAGCGGATGAAGTACACGCCCGAAAAGGTCAGCAGCATCATAATAAAGATTCCCGCCAGAATGAGGATCTCAATCACCAGCCGGGTCTGCTGGTCCGCCCGCTCCATAGACACCATGTAGCGGATGGAGCCAATCAGCCGGCCGTCCTCATCCCGCACCGCCCGGGTAATGGCCATGACCTTTTCGCCGGTGTTCAGCTCTCCCACCCATTTGCCCGAGCTGTCGGGGCTCTCCAAGGCCAGCTGATAGTCCGGCATGTCCTGCTGGCGGTCGGGCTCAAAGCCGGTGGAGGTGATGACCACCCGCCCGTCCTTGGAGATGGCCATAATCTCCATTTTAGCCCGATCCTGAAAGTAATTCTCAATATAGTCCCGGGTGATGGCGGCAAACTCCGAGGTCTGGTAGCCCCGTGAGCTGCCGGAGAGCCAGTTGAGCAGCTCGTCCATGCGGCCGGTAAGGGCCAGCTCAATGCCGTTGTAGGTGGAGCTTTTGACCATGACGGACAGGGTGGAGACAAAAACCACCAGAATCACGAATACGGCGCCAATGGTGTTGACAAACCAGCGGCGGGAGATACTGCGGGCAAACATGACGGACCTCCTTTCAGCATTTAGTGGGGAGAGCTGGGGAACAGTCATTGACGCGGGACAGAAGCCCACTCACCGCACAGGGCGGCGAACGCCATGACAGGGGAGCGCCTTTGGCAGTTGTTGACAGAAAGGCTTTTTTACCCCCGAAACGGCTTTCTATGCTTTCCACCGGTAGCCCAAGCCCCACACCGTCATAATGTGCTGGGGGTTCGAGGGCTCGTCCTCCACCTTCATGCGCAGCCGGCGGATATTCACGTCCACAATCTTCTCCTCCCCCACATAGCTGGGGCCCCACACATGCCGCAGAATGTCCCCCCGGGCCAGGGCCAGACCCGGGTTGTCCAGAAAATACTCCATAATCTGAAACTCCACCTGGGTCAGCTCAATGGTCCGGCCCCCCTTGCTGAAGGACCGGTCCCGCAGATTCAGACTGAAATCGCCGGAGCGCACCTCATCCCGGCGGACCGCCTGGTCCTGCTCTGCTGCCAGAGCCACCCGCCGGTAGACCGCGTCCACCCGGGCCACCAGCTCAGAGGGGGAGAAGGGCTTGGTCACATAGTCGTCCGCGCCCATCATCAGGCCGCTGACCTTGTCCATCTCCTGGGTTTTTGCCGTAAGCAGAATAATGCCGATAGAGGGGTTGCGCCCCCGCAGCTCTCGGCACACGGCCAGGCCGTCGTGGGCCCCGGGCATCATAATGTCCAGAATCACCACGTCAAACTGCCCGCCGCCCCGGTCGTAGACCTCCAGCGCCTGATCGCCGGTTTCAGCCTCAATGATTTCATACCCGGCCCGCTGCAGGTTGATAACCACAAACTCCCGAATATTCTGTTCGTCCTCTGCAACCAGTACCCGTTTCATGGTGCCCCTCCTCATTCATCGGTTGACTGTCAAACATACTGACAACAAAAGCAAATACAATCGGTCGGTCCCCATGTGGGAATTGGGGACCGGGCATCAAGAACCTGTGCCAATCGGATATTGCGCCCATCGTATCAGCAAATATTGCCCGGTCATTCTGGCGCAAATCCTGCCGGCACAAGCTCCAAGGCAGCCCGCAAAAGCGTCCGTTGACCGTTATCACTCGGTCAAAAGCTGAAAGCTCTCCACAATCTCCTCAATACACTTGCGGTCCTGCTCATTCTTGGTGGTGATCTGTATGCCGTACACCACGTCCCCCTGAGAGGCCAGCATGGTGTAGCCGCTGAACTCCCCCCGGCTCTCCCAGGCGGCCCGGGTAAAGGCCCGGACAGAGAACAGCTTGCCTCCCAGCAGCTGGCTTCCGTCCTCGTTGGTGATGACCTCGGTGTAGGTGACTGTGCGCCGCTCCACATCATTGGCCGCGCTGATGCGGCCCAGCAGGGGGTATGGCAGCCGGAACCAGTAGTTCTCCCGGGGGTTCATCAGGGCCCGCAGCACCAGGCGGCTCTCTCCCTGCTGGGTCAGGGCGTGCCACTCCACCATATAGCTGGTAGAGTCCAGCTCCACGTCCTCAGAGATGCCGGGCAGGCGGGTGACGGCAGGCAGCTCAATATAGCCGTCCCCGTTGATGTCCCTGGTGTAGAACTGGGTGGTGGAGGGCCGGGCGTAGGGGCTTTCCTCCGCCTCGCCGTTCACCCCCCGGGGGCGGTTTTCCAGCCGTTCCCCGTCAAACAGAAACACCTGGGTGGTCATGCCGCCGTCCGCCGTGGCGCCGTCTACCACCACACCCATGGTATGGGCGTTCAGCGCGCCAAACACCACCGAGGAGTAGTTGGAGACCGTATTGTCCGCCTCGGCGGCAGCAGCCTCAAGGGGAGCGCCCTCCTCAAAGGTAAACAGCCTTGCCCGGGCGCTGATCGGCTCCGCGCCCTCCTCCTCGGGGGGGAGGGACTTGTCAATAATAAACAGCTCGTTAGCGCCGTCGCCGTTGAAATCGGTAAGAGTCAGCTCGCCGTAGTTGCCCAGGGAGTGCTCGTACACATAGCCGCTGCCGTCATAGAGATAGGCGTTGACCAGAGCCGTGCGGCTGGTGGCCCCAGCCGTGCTGCCCCAGCCGATGAACACCGCCTCGCCGCCCCCGGGCAGGGCCCCAAAGCAGACCCGGTCTACCTGGGTGGCAATGTTGCGGTAGGAGGAAACCCTCGACCACTCCTCCCCGGACTTCATGAGGAAGATGACCTCTACCCCGCCGTCCTCCAGAGAGTGAAAGCCAATGGCGTCCTCCACGCCGTCGCCGGTAAAGTCCCGCATGATAATCGCGGAGCGGTACTCGCCGCTGCGGGGGTAGATAAAGGTGACGTCGGTTTTCCCGCCCTGCATCAGCTGATAAATGGCCTGCTGGTCGGCGTTGGTTTTTGGGGGGGACATGAGATTCTGCGCCGACAGCCCGGTGAAGGAGCAGCCGGGCAGCTCTACCAGGGCCATCATGAGGGCGAACAGAACAGCCAGGCGTTTCACCTAACCACCTCCTGAAGACAATATGGTTTTATGCTGGCAACAGGAGGGGCGTTCTCCTGATTTTGCGAAGCAACAGTGATATCTGATGGTGTTTTGATTTAACTTTTCCTGAAAGGCCCCAAAAAGCCGCCTCTAAATTCACAATACGTCCGCCCTGTTGCTGCGCAAAAGCGTCTAGGCTCCTTTCAGGTCGCTACCGCCAGCATCAGCTTAATGCGGTTCTCCTGGTTCACCTGGGTGGCGCTGGGGTCATAGTCAATGGGCACAATGTTGGCTTGCGGGTAAACATTCTTCACCTTCCGAATCATCCCCTTGCCCACAATGTGGTTGGGCAGGCACCCGAAGGGCTGGGTGCACACCACATTCTCATAGCCGCTCTCTACCAGCTCCATCATCTCCGCGGTCAGCAGCCAGCCCTCTCCCATTTTGCAGCCGTAGCCAATCACGTCCCCGGCCAGCTCCTTCAGGTGGCTGTAAGGGGTGGGGGGCGTAAACTGCGGGTACTTCTTCACCGAGTCGATCAGGTCGGTCTCAAACTTGGTGAAATACCATTTGAGCATGCTGCACAGCTGCTTTTTGGCGGAGCTCCCTCCGTAGAGGGCAATGTCCTCCAAGCGGTTATCCACCTTGAAGATCATGAAGCCCATAATGCCCGGCACCATCACCTCGCAGCCCTGGCGGAAGAGGAAGTCCTCCAGCCCATTGTTGGCCAGGGCCGAGTACTTCACATAGATCTCCCCCACAATGCCTACCTTCAGTTTGTCCGTTTTTTCAATGTTTATGGCCGCGAAGGAGCCGGCAATCTGGTCGAACCAGGCCCGCACCTCCCGCTGGGTAAAGGCCTTGCCCTGCTCAAACAGGCCGGTGAGCTTCTGGGTCCAGTCCTCCACCAGCCGGTCGCTCTCCCCGGGGGTAAGCTCATAGGGCTTGGTCTGGTTTTTCAGCAGCATCAGCAGGTCTCCATAGGCCAGAGCGGCAATGGCCCGGCGCAGCATGGGCAGGGTCATCTGAAAGCCGCTGTTCTTTTCCAGGCCCGACAGGTTCAGAGAGATGACGGGGATATAGTCCAGCCCGTCCTTTTTCAGGGCCTTGCGCAGCAGATGAATGTAGTTGCTGGCCCGGCACCCGCCGCCGGTCTGGGTCATAATCAGGGCCACCTTGTTCAGGTCGTATCTGCCGCTGTGCAGGGCGTGCATCAGCTGGCCGATAGACAGCAGGGCCGGGTAGCAGGTGTCGTTATGTACATATTTCAGGCCCTCGTCCACAATCTCCCGGCCCGTGGTGTGCAGCAGGTCCAGGTGATAGCCAAAGCTGTTGAGCACATTTTTGATGAGCTCAAAGTGAATGGGCGCCATGTTGGGGGTGAGAATGGTGTAATCCTTTTTCATGTCCCGGGTGAACTCCACCCGGCTCTCATTGTCGGCCATAAGCTTTCCTTTCTGATTGGTTTTGTAAAAGGGGGCCTGCGCTTATTCGCCTAGGGCTTGTTTAAAAATAGAGGAAATGCCGGATTTTTGGTCCAAAGGAGGCGATTTCAAGGAGAAAACCGCAAGTAATACTTGCGTATTACGAGGATTTTCGACGCAGAAAGC